>JACQCE010000082.1 GCA_016201765.1 Nitrospirota bacterium | reverse complement strand
GGAGCAGGACTTTTCGCTGGCGTTCATCCAATTGGATGTGGGAAAATTTTCCATGGAGGCGATCCAGACCAACAAGAAGGCCATCCCGGACAATCCCAAGGACGACAAACCGCAACATGCCGCGCCGTTGACCCAGCTCGGTCATGCCAATTATATGATCCAGCGATATCCCACCGCCAAGGATTATTATGCGAGGGCCGTGCATGCGGACGGTCACGCGATGGAGGCGCGGCTAGGCCTGGTCAATTCGTATGCCCTGATGGGGCAGGTTGATGACGCGATCAGGGAGGTGAAGGCGTTGCTGAAGGTCGACCCGCAGCAGCCGGAAGCGTTGTATAACGAGGGGATGTTGCTGCTCTATGGCAAGCAGGACCGGGCCGGGGCCAAGCAGGCCTGGGAGCGGCTGGTCGGCGCGCATCCTGACAACGAATGGGCGCGCTACGCCTCCGTGCGGCTTCGCCGGCTCTAACCGGGGACGAGCTGCCTAGCTTCCGCCATGCACGAGGGGTTGACTTTTAAAAAAATATTGTTAGGATGGCTTGGTTCTTCAATCCTAACGAGGGGATATGAACGATGGAAGGTGGTTCCGGACCGGGGAAAAATTCCCCTGTTTTTGATCTGATCGTGCTGATCGGCATGGTGCTGAACATTCTGATCGCTGTGATACTCGTGCTCTACTATTTTGACCTGCTCTAGCCCCCGGCTTCGGCGATCAGGAAACCCTGCGCGGCAAGATTATTCTTGACAAGGGGTCGCATGATGATTTACATTGGCGTGTTTTCCGGCCTATTTTAAATGGCTGGGCGCAGATTGTCGGGCTGATCTGGTGAATACGCAACGGAATCTGTCGTCCTAATAGTAACGGTGGCAACCCTTATCAGGCAGCATGGATAAAAGGAGGAACGGGTCATGAGGCAGTTCAGTGTGATGGCGGTATTGGCGGGTGTGCTGGGTTTGGGGCTGCTCTGGGTGGGTTCCTTGGGGGCCGATGAAGGGGCCGGACCCTACAAGGAAGCGCCGGTCGCCAATGGCGGGACGATTTCAGGCAAGATCACCTTTAAGGGAACGCCACCGGCGCCGAAAACGTTTGACTTTGCCAAGTTTCCCCAGCCCGAGTTCTGCGCCAAAGCGGACAGCGATGGAAAAGGGCATCGGTTGTTGCATGAGGTGACCGTCAACAATGGCGTGATGGCCGATGTGGTTGTCTTCATCGAGGGCGTGCCGGCAGGGAAGCCGTTCAAGCTGGCCGGGACGGATGTCAAAGCCGATACCTGCCGTTTCCTGGTGCAGCAGGGGAGTGATTTTGTCGGTGTGGTCCTGAACAAGGGCGAGATTCGCGTCACCAATATGGACGCCGATCCCAGCGATCCGAAATCAGCCACAGGCGTGTTGCACAACCCGCACGGCTATGAAGTGAAAGGCGCGACCAGCAGCACGATGTTCAACAAGCCGCTGCCCAACAAGGGACAGACACTGACCGAGACGGTCAAGCTCCGCAAAAAAGAGAGCTTCATGAAGATGGAGTGCGACCAGCACAATTTCATGAACGCCTACTTTATCCCGGTCGAGAATCCTTATTATGCCGTGGTGGGCAAGGACGGGACCTTCACGATCGACCAGGTGCCTCCGGGGACGTACGAAATCAAGGTCTGGCACCCGATCCTGGGTGAAGAGGAACAAAAAGTGACCGTCGCGGCGAATGGGAAGGTGACGGCGAACTTCGAATATACCAAGTAAGAGCGGTTGTCTGAATCAAAGGGGGATGCGGAGTGCTCCGCATCCCCCTTTTGTATTTCATCAGCGTGGCATGCCCGTCTTGACATGCCATAAGGGGATTTATATAATGCGCCAGCGTTCTACAGACGGGCGGTTTGCCATCGATGCGACACCTTCTTTTGTATGGCTTCTCACTGGTGATTTTTACCGTGGCGTTGTTTGCCTCGGGCATCATGGTGGGGCAGGCCATTGAACGGGCCCGGTCGGGGCATCGATCAACCAGGTAGCGTATCCGGGATCAGAGAAACAATGTCAGCGCGTTTTTATATCGGTTATGTGGCGGTGGTCTTGTGCCTGATCTGGGGCGTGGAGCTGGTGCTGGGCTCCCTTTATGCCCGCTACATTATTATGTACACGGGAGGCGTGTTTCTGGCCGGGTTGGTCATGGGGCAGCGGTATGAGCAGGCCTGGTTGAACCGGAACCAGGTGCCGCGTGATCTGGAGAAAAGGCAAGGCCGGCCGGCGCAACAGTCGATGCCGCCGGTGGTTGTGAATGCAGGCAAAGAGGAAGTGGCGTCATGAAGCATGTCTTTTATGTGATCTATGTGCTCTTCTATACCGGGGCCGTCTTTATCACCGGATTGTTTGTCGGGCAAATGCTTGAGCGTTCCTGGGAGGCGCGCCGGAGTGGCCGGCAGGGATCGGGCCGCGATGAGCACGCGGAACTCCAGTCGGGGGCGGTGACCGGTCGGCGGGAAAACGCCGCAGTCGGCAAGCAAGGCTAGTGTGTGTTGTTGGGGTGTCCAGGTTCTTGATTGATCCTCGCTGTCCGTTGTATATTCGGTCGGGTTGGAGAGCGGAGGTTTCCGCCCGACACGTAGTTGGTTTCCCGCCATGAGCAAGCATCTTGTTATTGTCTATCTCCTGATCGTCGGCGCCATTCTGGTGATGATCCAGATCGGCATCCGGCATCCATGGGACCCCGTGCAGATCGTCGCCAAGCGCCAGGGGCAGGAAAACGAAAAGTTTGAGTGGATGGCCGTCAAGCAGGAGAGAGAACGGGCGGCGATGGAGAAGGCGCAGGCGGCGGTCAGGAGCGCGCCCATCAATCCGGCGTATGATGCCATGGTCTTGATCCCTGCGGGCACTTTCACGATCGGCAATGACGGTGGGCAAAACAGCGAGAAGCCCGTGCGTGTCATTGATTTGGACGCGTATTGGATCGATCAATATGAGGTGCCGATGGCCCAGTTTTACGCGTTTGTCGCCGCCACGGGACACCGTGAGCCAAGGTTGGCGGGTTATCTGACGCTGGCCTCGGTTGATCTGGCATCGTTTGTCGAGCCGGCCAAGCCGGTCTCCGGTGTCTCATGGGAAGATGCAGACGCCTATTGCCGGTGGAAGGGAAAACGGCTGCCGACCGAAGCGGAATGGGAGAAAGCCGCCAAGGGGCAGGGGCAGCGGGAGTGGCCATGGGGCGATACGCCGGATCCGTTGCTGGCCAATTTGGAAGGGGTGGAAGACCACTTTGCCGGCACGGCGCCGGTTGATAGCTTTGCAGCGGGCCGAAGCCCATATGGTCTCTACAACACGACGGGCAATGTCATGGAATGGGTGAATGATTGGTATGATGAACATTACTATAAGGTGATGCCGGCCAAGAATCCGCCAGGACCGGCCATCGGGGATGAGAAGGTGATTCGGGGGGGATCGTGGCACGATTCCTTCCGGTATGCCCATACCTATTCCCGGTTTAAAATGCTTCCGGAATACCGCGATGTGACCATCGGTTTTCGCTGCGCAAAGCCCACCGTGCCCACTATAAATGAGAGGGGACACGATGTTTCAATGTGAAACTTTATTGTGGTCAATATTTTCGTGTGAGGGATGAATTTGGCTTGACAAGAATGGGTCATTTTTCTATACTTGCGTGTCCCAATTATTGGAAGGAGCGAAACAATATGGCGTCCAATGCGGAATCCGAGCAGAAAAGTAAGGTGGGTCCGATCCTTTATATTGTTGTCTGCATTTTGTCGATCTGGTTCTTCTACTGGTTTGGCGCCGTCGTCGAACACTAATCGACGCTGCTGTTTGTCGTGCGTAGGGCCGTGTTTGGTTGACAAGGAAATTCTGGCTTAAGGAAGGAGCGGTAAGCGATGGGCAAAACGTTGGTGGCATTTGCGGTCTGCCTGGTGGCCTGGTTCTTCTACTTTCAAACGATTGATTGGTTCTTCATGAAAATCCAAGGGCTCGATTATTTTGCAGGGCTGAGGTAAACGCCGGCGGCAGCGGGCCGCTCCACGGAGCAAGGAGAACAACCATGTTGACGATCATCAAACATCGCAAGCTGTGGGCGACGTGCATGTTGGGGCTGTTTCTTGCCCTCTCTGTCATGCTTCCCTTGGTGTCCACGATGGCCCTGGCCGAAGAGGCGCAGCCTCAAGCCGCCGCCGCTGCCGCGGTTGAAAAGGGCAAGGATGTCTACTACAAGACGGAGGGGCCGGTCTCGGGGGCAGGTTGGACCGAGATGAACGAGAATAGTTATCCCAGCTATAGCCTGCCGTATCCGCTCAGTGAAAATCGGGTGATCATCTGGGTTCTGGCCCAACAGCATCTCTATTTCGGCAGCTTCGTGCTCGCGGTGCCGATTTTCTGCATGGTGATCGAGCTGGTGGGGCTGCTGACGCGCGACAAGGTGATGGCCAAGAAGTATGACCATCTGGCCTATTCATTCGTCAAAATCAGCCTGACGGCCTATTCGGTCACCGCCATCTTGGGCGGTTTATTGCTGTTCAGCTTCATCACCTTCTACCCGGCCTTCTTCTCCTACATTGCCGGGCTCTTCAGACCGGTGATGCATATCTACGCGCTCCTCTTCCTGGCGGAGAGCGGGACCCTCTATATTTATTACTACGGCTGGGACAAGATGAATCATGGGCTGCTCAAGTGGGTGCATGCCACGATGGGCGTCCTCCTGAATGTTTTTGGATCGGTGCTCATGATGCTGGCCAATTCCTGGGCGGCCTTCATGATGTCGCCGGCCGGCGTCGATGAGAAGGGACGGTTTTTGGGCAACATGTGGCATCTGCTGCATACAGCGCTCTGGAATCCCATCAACGTCCATCGGATCATCGGCAACATGGTGTTCGGCGGCGGAGTGGTGGGCGCCTATGCGGCCTATAAATTCCTATCGGCCAAAACCGATGAAGACCGGGCCTACTACGACTGGATGGGATATATTTCGATGTTCCTGGCCGTGGGCTCGCTGATTCCCCTGCCGTTTGCCGGCTATTGGCTGATGCGCGAGGTCTATGGCTATCGTCAGCAAATGGGGATCACGCTGATGGGTGGATTGTTGGCGTGGCTCTTTATCATTCAGGCCGTGCTGATCGGGGCGTTGTTCTTTGCCACCGACTACTATCTCTTCGCCGGCATGGATCGGATGAAGGGGGCTGAACGGTATGCCAAGTCAATCAAATATGTCTTGTTTCTGACGGCCGCAGCCTTCCTGGTCTGGCTGACCCCGCACACGTTGATCATCACGCCTCAGGAACTGAAGGCGATGGGCGGGCAACAGCATCCCGTGGTCGGGAACTTCGGCGTGATGTCGGCCAAGAACGGCGCGGTCAACACCATGCTGATGACCACGATCATCGCGTTCATCATCTATCAGCGTGCCAACAAGCAAATCACCGTGAAATGGGCGACGTGGGGTAATGCGGCAATTGTGGCCATGTTCACGGTCGCCTTGGTGAATAATTGGTGGGTGGCCATTTACGGCTACTATATTCCCGCCAATGTCCGGGTCGGCCTCTCGGTGCCGCAGGTGATGGGGACGTTGACCTGTCTCTTTGTCGGAACCGGGATTAATATCGCCATGATGAGGGGCGCCAAAGACATGGGGCCGGTGCTGTGGGGAAAAATTTCGGTTCGTTCTCAGTATGCCCTGTTTGTCCTTGGCGTGTCCTTCACCTGGCTCATGGGGCTGATGGGGTATATTCGGTCGTCGGTCCGGCTCTTCTGGCATGTGATGGAGATCGGCCGTGACAACTCGCCGTGGGCGTTTACGCACACGATCGGCTTTGCGGCGAACGTGATGACGTTCAATGTCGTGCTCTTCTGGACATTGACACTGTTTGTCTTCTGGTTGGGTGAAATCGGGACGAAGGTTGCCAAAGCAGCCCATGCGCCCGCACACCAGCCGGCGATTGCTGGGGGATCGAAGTAGCGCTTAGGGAAGCGCATACTCGCGATCAAACCGTTTACATTTCCTTGGCGTGGAGGGCGGCTCAACGACGTGGAGAGAGGTCAGTCTGACTTCAGACTGACCTTTTTTTCTTGAGGAGGGTATAGCGTGACTCAAAGTCAGCTGGCAATTACGTTTTTCATAATGTCCTCGTTTGTCATGTGGCTTGGCTACATGATTCCAAAGGCACGGACGATGCTTGTAAGCGTCGGGTTCTTCGTCCTGGCAAGCGCCGCCTTTAATGGATTTTCCAACTGGCTGCCCCAGGTCGAGGGGATTCCACCTCCCAAACCGGTTGATTGCTCCAATCCCAAGGAAAAGGCCGCCCACCCGGAAGAGTGCAATAAAAATGTCATGACGATGTCTGTAGCCGAGCGGGCCGACATGGGCGAGGCCATTATTTTCGGCAAGGTCGGAGGATCTGCCGAGCGCGGGATCGGCAAAGGCCAATGCCCGCTCTGCCACACATTCAAAAAAGGCGACATCGGTGATCGGGCGCCCAATTTGATCGGTGTCACCACCCGGGCGGCTGAGCGGATCAAAGACCCTCGTTATTTGAAGCCGGATACCATTCAAACTGAGTCATTCAAGGGCAGTGGTCGTGCCACAAACGCGGAAGAATATATTGCCGAATCGCATTCCTGCCCATCCTGTTATGTCGTGGCGGGGTTTGGCGTCAAAGGCACCAATGATCGGGAAAGCCCGATGCCGGTTATTCATAAACCGACGACCTCGCTCTCGATTGATGAGCAAATTGCCGTAGACACCTGGATTTTTGTGAATGACGGGGCGGAACCTCCGTCCCCTGAAGTAATCAAGGCCGCCTATGAAAAATTCATTCCTGAATCTGATCGACCAAAACTGGCTGTCGCCGCGGGCCCCACGGGTGACCCATGCGACGTCAATGCGGAGAAGAAAATCGCCTGCGCAACGGACACCCCCGATCAAATCGTCACCAAGATGGGTTGTGCCGCCTGTCACAAAATTCCGGACATCAGTTTTGCGCATACCGGCGCGATCGGTCCGCTCCTGATTGAAGGGGCGAATGCTCCTGGGCGAATCAAATCACCAGAATATCTCGCGGCGATGAAGGCCGGCAAGGCCCATGCGACATCACCGAAAGAGTACATTATCGAGTCGATCATGGATCCCAGCGCGTTTATCGTGCAGGGGTTTGAACCGATCTCGCCCGGTGGAAAGAGCATGATGCCGCCGGACTTTGCGACCAAGTTCACCTACGCGGCGGTCAGCAAATTGGCTGATTTCCTGCTGACTCAAACTGCGGATAAAGCCATCAAGGCCGGACTTGAGCGCCACCCGATGGAAAAGGCTGAAAAACTGCTGAAGAAGGCGGAAGTCGACCTGCCGATGCGGTCGGTTCAGAGCAACCCGGCGGTTGAGGGGGCGATAGCCGCTCAGTCAACGGTCGTGGCGCAACGGTAAACGGTTTGCGGCGGATTGAAATCGGTTCATAAAGAAAGGTTCGAGAGGAGGCAAGATTAGATGGCGACGTTTTGGCGACCTGGCATGATGCCGATCCAATTGCTGCTGACGATTGGTGTGACCTTTTTGATCTTTGTCATCGGTCACACCTTCATCAAAAAGACATTCGGCAGGGGCCTGCCGATGTTGGCCCAGGGGGCGCTGACCTGGCTGGCGGCGTTTACGATCTTCAAGTTTGTGATCTCGCCGCCCATTCCCTCCAGCCTGCTCTATATCTACATGGGATTGATCACGTTGGTGATCGGTCTCTTCATCTCGGCCAACGAGGTTTCGTGGACGGAGAGCAAAAAACCGATCGTGGACACACTGATCGGCGCCACGCCACTCCATCGAGGGGTGCGGGCCGTGGCGTTCATCGCGCTGCCCCTTGGTTTTGGCTGGGGCACGTACACATCCATTGCCCCGCCGAAAAACTTTCCCGAGCCGCCCGAATTAAGAACGGTCCATCCGGCGCCGCCGCAGGCGATCAAGGTGCAGGACAAGCAGTTCACCCTGCAGACCTCGAAGAATCCGTTCCGCGTGGATGTGAAGGGTGAGTACCTCGACGTTGGCAAGGAAAAGGAATTCTTCGCCAGCAATCCGTTTGACCCCAATGCCGAAGGGTACGTGAAATATGTGAAGGAAGGCGGGGAAGTCTTTTTCAGAAACTGCCATTTCTGCCATGGCGACAATCTGGACGGCCGGGGCATGTTTGCCTTTGCCTTCCGGCCCATTCCCGCCAACCTGGCTGATCCGGGCACCATTGCACAGTTGCAAGAGACATTCGTGTTCTGGCGGATCTCCAAGGGCGGCATGAACGCCCCCCGTGAGATCAATCCCTGGGACTCGGCGATGCCGCCATGGGAAGAACATCTGAAAATCGATGACATTTGGAAGGTGGCGCTGTTTGAATACTGGCACACCGAGTTTTTCCCAAGGACGTGGGATTAAGCCATCATCAGCGGTGACAGGAGAAGAACGATGAGTGATTCGCGTATGACTCGACCTTCAAACTACCATCGGACTCGTTGGGCTGTCTGGGCGCTCATCTGGGGAGTGGTTATCGTGTCAGGGGGCTCGCTGGCGCTGAACCGGGCTGCGGCGGAAGAGAAGAAAGCCGCCCCGGCCGCCGGTGGCGCCTACCGCCCACAAAAGGCATCAGATGAACAGCTGGCCGCCGGTGCCAAGGTCTATTTTAAAAAGTGTGTCTGGTGCCATGGGCCGCAAGGCGCCGGTGATGGGCCTGGCGCGCTGCGGTTGTGGCCCCGGCCGAGAAATTTCAACCAGGGCACTTTTAAGATCAGGACCACCGGCAGCGGCGAGCTCCCCACGGATGACGATCTCTTCCTGACGGTCACCAACGGGCTTCCCGGCTCGGCCATGCCGGCGTGGGATGGTATTCTGACCGAGCAGCAGCGCAAGGATGTGGTGGCCTTTGTCAAAACCAAATTGGTTCAGGACCGGAATTTCCAGGATACGGAGTTTGAAGAGTTTCACGTGATCAGTTTTGACAAACAGGTGGCCAGTTCGCCGGAGAGCATCAAGCGGGGGCTGGACGTCTTCCTGAACAAGGGGAAATGCGTTCAGTGCCACGGTCCAGATGGCCGGGGGAACGGCAACCTCACGCAGAAGGATGACTGGGGTTTCCCGATCTTCCCTGCAAATCTGCACCAGTGCTGGAACTTCCGGGGCAACCGCCGGGATCCTTACAATCCCAGAAACATCTTCCGTGAGGTTTCGACGGGGTTGAACGGGACGCCGATGCCGTCATTTATCGATGCGCTGTCGGTTGAAGAGCGATGGGATGTGGCGAATTTCGTCGTCTCGCTCTGTCCCAAAGTCAAAATCGACCCCATCACCATGAAGCCGGCGATTAACTTTGTGTTGACTGCCGAGCATGTTGAGGGGGAGCTGCCCGCGACTGCCGACGATCCCAAGTGGAACACGCAGGAGCCACACTTCATCGGGCTTGGCGGACAGATCACCAGAAAGCCGCAGAATTTCAACCGCCGCCTCGACAGCATGTGGGTCAAGGCGCTCTATAGCAAGGATGAGATCGCCTTCCTGCTGGAGTGGGAGGATCGGACTGAAAGTCATGCCGAGGGCGCCAATCTCCCGCCGCCGTTCAATACCGCGGATCTCACCATTCCGGTCGCCTATTATGCCAACAAGATGGTGTTCAATGAGGTGATGCCCACGGTCTATCCGAAGGACTGGAAGAGCTATCCCCAGCCGATCATTTATAATGATGCCGTGGCGGTCCAATTTCCGGCCACATGGGAAAAATTCTATGGCACGCCTGAGCGGCCATTCTTCATCCATGGCGATGAGAAGAAGCCGGTCGACCTGTGGAAGTGGGAGAGCGACGGGAAGGTCGTCGCCTATACCGGCCATGGGATTGAAGGCAAGACGGGGGAAGACAAGCTCGAGGCCAGGCAGGTCGCCTTGAAGGCCGAGGGCGCGCAGTTCAAGGATGGCGTCTGGCGTGTGGTGATCAAGCGCTCGCTCAAGACGGATAACAAGGATCATGACGTGCAGTTCGAAGTGAACAAGTACATTCCGATCGCCTTCCAGGCGTGGGACGGGGATAACGGCGAGGCGGGGGCGAAGATGGCCCTGTCGGCCTGGTACTACGTGGTGCTGAAGCCCCTGACGCCGACCAAGGCCTATGTCTATCCGTTTGTGATGGGCGGCCTGCTTGTGGGCCTGCAGTGGTGGGTGATCAGGAAAGCGAAGAGCATGCAGAACGGCCACAGCGGAACCAGGAAAAAATAGGATCTGCTGAGTCGACCATCGGTAGAATGAAAAATAGGGCCGCTTGCGCAAGCCAGCGGCCCTATTTCTTTCCCACTATTGTTTTCCAATGAAAACTGGCGTGGTTGATCAATGAAACGTACAATTCTCGCCCTTGGCATCGTCATGCTGGCTTTCTATGCCATCACGGTGCTCCTGACGTCCACATCGGTCAGAAGCACCAACAGCCCAAACCGTGAGGCAGGGCAGGTGATGGATCTCTCGGTGCCCAGGGTGCCCCAGGAGTTTCTGGCGGCGGCCAAGGGGTTGAAGAACCCCGTTCAACCCACACTGGAGAATCTGGCCAGGGGGAAGAAGATCTTCACCAGCACCGGCGCCTGTTACACCTGCCACGGTCTGGAGGGCAAGGGCGACGGCCCGGCCGGCATCGGCCTGGTGCCGCCGCCTCGAAACTTTGCCGATCCTCAATTCCACGGACTCCGGACGGACGGCGAACTCTATTGGGTGGTCACACACGGCAGTCCCGGCAGCTCGATGTTTGCCTATGCACCGCAGATCATCTCAGAAGAAGATGCCTGGTACGCGGTCACCTATGTGCAGACCCTTTCGGGGAATCCTTCTCAGGCACGCCAGTAGCCAGTCGCAATGGAGACGGGTTGGTCAGTGCTTCGGTAACGAGGCGCGGTGGTGATGCCGCGCAGCGAGCTGCGAGAAGAGCCATGCCACCAGGCTTGATGCCTCAGGGACGTTCAGGACGATCGAGAGATAATCCTCGTATTGATTGCCGGCGGTGACGCGAACCAGTTGAAGAAAGGCCTGTTTATCGGCGGCAACGGCCTCGGGGGAAAGGCCCAGTTTTGAGCAGAGACGGGCCAGGAGTTCCGCGAACGACGCGGCGGGCGGCTGAGCGCCCCGGTCCTTCTGCTCCATCGCCTCGACAATCGAAGCCAGACACTTGCCCATGTTCCATTTGGGCTGTCCGCCGACCTTGAAGTTTTGCGTGGCCACGAACTGCTCGCCATAATAGAAACTCAGTTTGAATTTTCCTCCGCCGAACGTCCGGCCCAGATAACCGATTGGATCGGCCATCAATTGCGAGAAGCCCTCGTCGCCGTACGGGTGGGCGGCCAGATCCTGAAACTCCAACCCGAGGCCGACCAGTTCCATGACCATGATTTTCACCGTTGAGCGGGGATAGACGTCAAAAAATTTGCCCTTTATTTCATCCGGGGTCGGCGGTCTGCCATGCTGCTGCTGCAACGTCCGTTTGATATACGGATACGCTTCGCCCGTGAACAGTTTCCAAACCCATTTTTCAACCGCCGGCGCGCCGGATGGCGGGGAGGACGACGGCGAAGGGGATTCCTGCATGTCGGGTCTACGATTGTCCGACGCTTATGCCGGCGTCCTGTCCTGGAGCGATGAGACGGTATCGGCCCGTTTCCAGAACCATGCCGTCCCGAGCAACAAGGCGCCGATGACCATAAACGCGACCGACAGATGCAGGTGGGCGCGGGGATTGGGATCTGTTGATGGATTGGTGACGACGGCGACCAGTCGATGCACCCCCACGCCGGCGATCCAGAGGCCGATGCCCGTCATCCACGAAGGATCGGAGGAACTCGCCCGCCGGCGAACCGTGCGAAGGCCGGTCAGGAACAACATCACGGCCGCCCCCAATGAAACCACGGCCACCAGGCTGTGGCTGATCAACGAAGAATCCCCCTGCGCCAAGAGCAGAATCGTCCAGACCCGAAAAGCCCAGGCCATGCCCAATAACAGACCGATGACGATCAACACACTGCCAATCAGACTGGAGTAGGGTCGTGAGGGGGCGATGTGCGCGGTGGAGGATGGCATGGGGTGTCGGGCCATTACGGCGGTAGAATCCGATGCGCGGCCGGTCGGGTGGTCAGATCACCAATCCACGGCAGATGCGGATAAAACGTATAAAAAGGGCCGACGAGGCCGAGCAGGGCGAACAACACGCCGGCCAACGCCAGCCGACGGAATTGGAACCCGGTCTCCTCGACGATCGACCGCCACAGGGTGATGGTGCCCAGCAGGATGCTCGACAAACTGGCCGTTGCCCCCGTGACGGCCATGATCAGGACCAGGGGGCCGATATAGGTGTGCTCATCGACATAGGTGGAAAGGATCAATGTGACGTATAGTGTGAGCGATCCCAGGAAATAGGGCGTGGAGGCTCGCCACTGTCCCGTTCCCCCCTTTCGGTGGAGAACAATTCCGTACATCATCAATCCTGCGAAGCCCAGCGTCGCGAGGGCGGCCAACGACAGTTTGAGTCCCTCGGCCCCCTGGATGGTTTTCAATGCCCCCAGCACATACGTGGAGACTTCCTCTTTGCCCAATTCCGTCACGCCGCCATGGCCCTCCTCGGCCTCCACCACGAAGACCCTGGCCGTGTGGGACTCGCGAGGCATGGCAACGGCCCGGAATCGTATGGGGGTGGCCGCTTCAACCTGCACATAGATGCCCGGTGTGGGCTCAAAGGGCGACGGCCCCAGCTCGGCAAATGACACCGTGTAGGTGTGATGATCGGTCCAGTAACGATTTTCGGCCTCGGCTAACCGCTGGAGATCGGCGTGCGCCTCGCGGTCGCCCCGGGTCTCAAACAACGGAGCGGCCGAAGCGGATGGCGCATCAAGGGCCGCACAGAGTCCTGATCCCATCAATCCGATGAATAGAAAAACGGACAGGCGCATGATGGTCACCCGAATGTCAGCGTATAAATGGCGAAGCCTTTGTCGGTTGTTTTGAGCAGGAGGCGATGCCGTCCATAGCCGGCCGGATCGTTGATCAACCGGTACATGCGTCCCCTGTCGATGGCGACGTAGCTACTTCCCTGTGCGTCAAATTGAATGTCGGCGCCCGCAATCGCCGGGTCCAACGGCCGGCCGTCTCTGAGCACGTAGACGGTCGCGGTCCGTTCGGGATGTTCCGCGACCAGATGCACCGCCTTGGCCTCGTAGGAGAGGAGCACCTGCGCGTCGCCGCGCTCCATCAATTCGGCCTTCTCATCCTGCAACTTCCACGAACCCGACAGATAGAACCGATTCTCTCCCATCGTCGCCTCGTCAGGGAGCGTATACGAAATGACCTCATTCCTGAGCTGGCCGATGTTCTGATTGCCAAGGGCGAAGAGGCCGCCATCGGGAACGAACCCGTAACCGAAATAGATCTCCGGCGTCTGGATTTTTTTCTGCTCGATCGCTTCAGCCGACACCTTGACGGTCTCCCGTCCCGGTGGGGTGTTCTGCCCTTCGGCCAGCAGGCGTTGAATCGCCCGTTCAACGTCGGGATAGCCCCCCTCGCCGATCCATTCGTTCCGAATTTTTCCGGTCCGGTCGATCAGATATTTGTGGGGCCACCAGTGATTGGCAAACGCGCTCCAGATCTCCCGGTTGTTGTCGAGCGCAATGGGGTAGCGCAGGCCGAATTGCGTCACCGCCGTCTCCACGCGTTCCGTCGTCTGTTCGAACAGGAACTCCGGCGTGTGGACGCCGACGATCACGAGTCCCTGATCCCGGTATTTTTCATCCCACGCCTTGAGGTAGGGAAAGGTGCGGATGCAGTTGATGCAGCTGAGCGTCCAAAAGTCGACCAGGACGATTTTGCCGGCCAGGTCATTCGATTGCAATGGGGTGGAGTTGATCCAGCCGGTGGCGCCGTCAAAACCGGGGGCCTTCCGGTTTAGATCCTTCACCATCAGGTAGCCGGAGAGGATCAACAGGCTGAGGCTGATGAGCAGAAGCCGCGTGAGCAGTGTTTGCCGGCCCCACCAACCCGGTTGCGGGGTGGTGGCACCAACCTCGTGTGCAGGGGGTGTCTGGGATGAGGGGGAATCAGTCATAAGAAGGTGAATTATAACGAATTGCCCCCCTGTGCCGCAATTCGGTTGAATGATCCGCCCGCCAGCGCCTCCCCGCGCCGGCTGAAACCCTCCTCCGGCCTGCTGGCAAGAACGCGCGCATTTTGTGTACAATGTGTTGTTTTTCAAGGGAGACGTGGAGGAGCGCCGATGAGCAGCCGACCGTTTGCACCTGAAGCGGACATCGCCCAGTATCTGGTTCAGCAGGCACCCTATTATGTGCCGGTCCACCAGGAGGTCGAGCTGTTTGAAACGGCCTATGCCAACCAGTTGCCGGTCATGCTCAAGGGGCCCACGGGCTGCGGGAAGAGCCGGTTTGTCCAGTACATGGCTCATCGCCTGAAGCGGCCGTTGATCACCGTCGCCTGCCATGAGGATGTGACGGCCTCGGATCTGGTCGGACGGTATCTGCTTCACCCGCTGACCGATGCCCGCCGCATCCTGCCCATCGAAAAAAAGGCGGAATTGCTTGAAGCCGGGAAGGAATTCATGCTGGTCATTTCCTACAATCCCGGCTATCAGAGCGTGGTCAAGGAGTTGAAACAAAGCACCAAACAACGGTTCATCGCCGTCGATTTCGATTATCCCCCGCCGGACGTTGAAGCCCGGATCATTCAACACGAAAGCGGCGTCAGCGCGGAGACGGCCGCCGCCCTCGTCAAAATCGGGGAGAAGGTTCGACACCTGAAGCAACATGGCCTGGAAGAAGGGGTCAGCACCCGTCTGCTGGTGTATGCCGGCGCGTTGATCCAGCGCGGGATTCCGCCCCACAGCGCCTGCGAGGCCGCCATCGCCAGACCGCTGACCGACGATCTCGAGATCCAGCGGAGCATCCGGGAATTGGTCAGCGCGGTTCTCTAGCCCGTCTCGCGGCATGAACGATCCCCATCAGTCTCCCTCTGCGCCGGATTCCGTCGAGTTGCGGCTGCGGCAGTTGGCCGACGCCCTGTCGGAACAACTTGATTCCGACGACGTTCGAGAGACGCTTCGGCAACTGCAGCCGGTCCCGGCGTCGCTCCGCGTCATGATTCTGGGGCTGGGGCTGCTGCTCGCGGAACGGTCGGTCAAAGCCACCGCCGAATATCTTCGTCAGGCGCCTCTGTTGGTCAACCGGCTGGGCGAGGAGGAATGGGGACCGTGGGTCGGCGCCGGGCTGAAGATCGCGGCGCGATCAGCCGTGGCCTCGGTGCGCTATTTCCGGGAAAGCCCGCAGCTTTTTGCCGAGATTGAAGCCGTCGATCTTCGCCGGCTGGTGATCGCCTGCGCGGATCAGTTCGCGGAAGGGGATACCGGCCTCGCCATGGAATTGGTCCGGCAGGCGCCGGCCGTCATCCGATTGCTTCCTTCCGAGCCTCCCGCCGCGCGTGTGGAATTGGTGCAGCGATGGGCGGAACTGGGCGGGCGGCTGGCATTGCAGGATTCGATTCTGGCCTCAGAATATTTCAAGCAAAGCGCGCCGTTTCTGCTGCACTTGCCGGCGTCGGCGCTGCAGGTCTGGGCCGAGCTGGGCGGGACGCTGGTCCAGCCGAACCAGCTGGGCAAACCGGACTATCTGCCGGCGCTGGAATATTTCCGCGTCAGCCCGGAATGGCTGGGGGCGGTCGCGCCCTCGGAGCTTCGGTCGGACCTTCTGACGCTGGTGCGGGCGCTCACGGATGAAACGCCGGACCGCCGCGTTGCATTGCTCAAGCAGGCGCCGCAGTGGTTGCAGGCGATTCCGTCAGCGTCACAGCGGCAGTGGCTCCTGGAGCGGGTTCGCTCGCTGGCCGTGGAGAGCCCGTCGGCCGCCGTCGCCTTGCTCTCAAAGGGCGGCGAATTGATCCGGCGGTTCCTATCGCGCGCGCCGCAGGCCGGCCCGGTGCGCACTCACAGGGACGAGACAGGCGAGCAGGAATGGCGCCGACGATTGGATGAGTGGGTGCTCAATGGCCGACAGCTCCTGCGCCGCTCCCCCGGGGCCGGTCTGGCCTATTTCCGTCTGGAATCATCGGCCGCCGAGCAGTCTCTCGATCACGCGGCCGGCGGCCTGTCGTTGCGCCAGGTGGCCCGGACGCTCATGCTGTTTGCCGAGGGTTTGAGCGGGTATTCGCTGACCATCAAGCCGATTGAGCGCGGGCCGGTTCAAGCCGGACCGTCGGCAGGCGCCGAAGGCCGTTCCTTGCCCGACCAGTTGCCCTATCTGGAGGGACGGACGCTGTTTCTTCCCCCGTTCGTGAGCGAGTTTGGATCGCCCGATGAGAACTTCCGCTATTACAAAGTCATGACGGCCCATCAGGCGGCCCAACTGGAATTCGGGGCGTTCGAGGTCGGCCGCGCGCCGCTGATCGAACTGGCCCGGACACTGTTCGGCGAGGAGCATGCGGCTCGATTGGCATCGGCCTTCGACGATCCGTCCATCACAGCCGGCACGACCGACCAGGCGTTGGAGCGGTTTTTCAGCGCGTCGGCCGCCCCGGCCCTGACCAACGATCTCTGGAAGATTGCCGAGGGGGCGCGGATCGATGCCGCGTTACGCCGGGCCTATCCGGGCCTTCGAGGCGATCTGGATCTGGTGGCGGGCTATACGCTCTTTCTTCGTCCGATGATCGACCCGGTTGAACTGACACTGGAAGCCATCGAAGCCGGCCGTGGCAGCGGGCTTTCGACGGTCGAGCAGGTGGTGGAACTGCTGCTGCAACTCTCGATGGCGGGACGGACCAACGCACCGATCCCGCCCGCATTGGAACCGCTGCTGATCGAACTGGGCGGCCTGCTCCAACGGGTGCAGCAGCCGGACGCCACGGCGGCCGATTCGCTTCGCGCCGCCTGCGAGTGCTGCCTCTTCTTGACCCGGCGCCTCACCGGTGGAATGGAGCGGTTTGACCCGCCCACCCCGACATCGGCCCAAGCCAGCACCAATCCGCTGGGGCAGGCCGGCGCCACGATCAGTCAGGGGGAACCGGGAGACTATCGTGTCCTGACCGATCCCCAGTACCGAGGCCGGCAGGGCGCGCAGCGCGGCCCGTCGGCCGCCGTGCCGCTTGGAAGATCGGCCGCGCAGCAACAGCCCCCATCAGCGTCGACGTCGCTCAATCGAACGGCCCCACACCAATCCGACCAGCCGCCGGGCGGCGAAGGCGCTTCACTGGTCACCGGCGAGAGCCTTCCAGACGCGTCACCCACAACCGGAACGCCCGCTTCGGCCGGCATGGGCACCGTGGATCGGATGCCGCGGTTGGAGGGCGGGACCGGGATATTTGCCTACCCCGAGTGGGACGAGTCGATTCAGGATTACCGTCAGGGCTGGTGCACGGTCCGTGAACAGACCATGGCCGCGCCGACAAAGGCGGCCGGAGGCGCTGACTCGGGCGCGGTGTTTATCGAGCGAATGCGCACCACCTACCGGGGCCAGCTCCTGCTGCTTCGGAAAATGTTTGAGCGGCTGCGTCCGGATCGGTTTAAAAAGCTCAAGCGCCAGGAGGCCGGGGAGGAGATCGATCTGGACGCGGTGATCGAGGCCGTCATTGACCGCCGGGTGGGCCGGACGCCCTCCAGCAAGCTCTACATCCAACGGGACCGGCGGGATCGGGACGTGGCCGTGGCGCTTCTGGTGGATGTGAGCGGGTCGACCGGCCAGCGGTTGCTCGGCCGGCCATCTGACCATGTGGGCGGCCAGGAATCCGCCCCATCCATCATCCAGGTGGAGCAAGAGAGCGTTTTTCTGCTGGCGGAAGCGGTCCAGGCGGTCGGCGACGCCCTGGCCGTCTACGCCTATTCCGGCAACGGCCGCGACCGGGTGGATTTCTATCTGGTCAAGGAGTTTGACGAACCGTACGGTCCCCGGATCGGCGAGCGCATCAGCGCGATGACGGCGCTGGTCCAGAACCGGGACGGCACGGCCATCCGGCACGCGACCCGCAAGCTCCTGCGGCAGGAGGCCAAAACGCGCCTGCTGCTCTGGCTGTCGGACGGCCGTCCATTCGATCGCGACTATGAAGGCGTTCATGCGCTGGCCGATACGAGACGGGCCATTGTCGAAGCGCAGCGCGCGCGCGTCCGGACATTTTGCATTACGGTCGACCGGTGGGGGGAGGAGTATCAGGCGGCGTTGTTCGCGCCCAACCAGTACACGGTCATCGATGACGTCCGGCAGTTGCCGGAGCGGCTGCCCAGAATTTATCAGCGGGTCACCACGTGACGCATCGCCGGGTCTGTGGGTTCTTGATTGCCATGATGGGATTGATCGGGGGGGCGGTCGGCTGCGGCAAGGGCGCGGCCGTCTCGTCCATCGCCATCCATCCGACCAATGGGCAGATCATCTATGCCGGTACCTCGAATCATATTTACAAGAGCCGGGACGGCGGGGAGAGCTGGGCGTTGTCCGATGAAGGGGTCGGCGGCGTCAGGATGATGTCGTTGGCGATCGATCCCCGATCCCCCGCGCAGGTCTATGCCGGGACCTTCGGTGAGGCGGTCTGGAAGAGCTGGGACGGAGGACAGCACTGGGTGCCGGACAATCTCGGCCTGAAAGAGCATATTTCGATCGTCAGTTCAATCATCTTCGATCCCGAGCAGCCGGCGACCATGTATCTGGGGGCCACCGTCGGGATCTACAAGCGGGAGGATCCCGGCGCCGAGTGGGTGGAGCGGGTGCATGGAATGGAGAGCGTCTACGTCGTCCCGCTGGTGGCGGACGTGAAGCATCCCGGCACATTCTATGCCGGCACGACCGGAGGCGTCTACAAAAGCGTCGATCGAGCCGAGCACTGGCAGCCGATCAATGAGGGGTTGTCGATCGAGGCGATGGGCGGGGCGATGTCGCACGGAGTCAGTGCCATTGTGCTGCACCCGAACGATCCGGGCACACTCTATATCGGCACGACCCGGGGGCTCTTCAGCAGCACCGACGGCGGCAAGCAGTGGACGCAGAATCGGACGATTCCTCCGGGCAGTGTGGCGGCGCTGGCCATCAATCCCGCCACGCCATCGATTCTCTACGCCGGCGGCACCGGCGTGTTTAAAACCATGGACGGCGGCGCGACCTGGACGGCCGTGAATGTTGGCCTGACGAACACGGCCGTGCGGGTCTTGGCGATCGATCCCGGTCAGCCTGAGACGCTCTTTGCCGGGACGAATAGCGGTCTTTTCAAAACGGTCGACGGCGGACAGCATTGGACAGCCGGAAAACTGGGTGGTTGATGAGAAGGAGGAGGGTATGACGGAAGGACGGGACGGGCAGTGGCACGAGGTGGTGACACGACTTCAGGCGGAGGTGGAGACGTTGCGGCGGGACTTGACGACGTTGACCGAGACCGTCAAGACGTTACGCAGTCACTACGCCGCCACCTGCAGCCAGTGCGGCACGGCCTATGATCTGCTGGCCAATCACTACAGCGTCGGCTTGTTCGACAACGTCGTCTATGCCAAGTGCCCGAAGTGCCAGAAGGCGGTGGCGATCGAGGGGCTCCGGGAGGGGGGCATCCGGCTGGTCACGGAAAAATGAGAAGATTCAACCTGTTGAATTTACAATGGAATTGTGTTGAGTCGCGGCTGGATTTTCTCCGGGAGTTTTGTCGAGACGGGCGTGCGTTCTTCTTGATTTTATAGTGAATTTTGTGCTATCGTTCCACCCTCCGAGCGGCGGATCATCTTCACCATGAGAGGATCTCGGCATGTATAAACAGATCTACATTCCTGTCGACAATTCCGATTACTCCAACATGGCGATTGACATCGGCGTCGAGCTGGCCAGACAGCTTGGCGCCACCGTGGTCGGCAGCCATGTCTACGCCGCCAAGATGCACGACAAACGCTTCAAGCAGATGGAGGCGGGCCTGCCCGAGGAATATCATGACGAGCAGGAGCTGGAAAAGCAGCGGAAGATCCACGATTCACTGATCACCCGCGGCCTGGAACTGATCACCGATTCCTACCTGGATGTCATCGGCCAGAAATGCGACGGCGCCAATGTCCCGCTGGTCCGGCGGTCGCTGGAGGGGAAGAATTTCAAGCTCCTGGTCGATGACATCACGCAGCACCAGTACGACCTGGTCATCATGGGGGCGCTGGGTGTCGGCGCCGTGGGCCACAGTCTCATCGGCAGCGTGACGGAGCGGGTGGCGCGCAGAATCCGCCAGTCCGATCTGCTGGTCGTCAAGAACATGAAGCGCGTGCCCGCGCCGAGCTCAGAGGTCAACGGCAACCGGATCGTGGTCGCAATCGACGGCAGCCCCCAGAGTTACGGCGGGTTGAAGACGGCGGTGGCGCTGGGCCGGGCGTTCCAGATGCCGGTCGAGGCGGTCGCCGCGTTCGATCCCTATTTCCACTACGCCATGTTCAACAGCATCGCCGGCGTGCTCTCCGATGAAGCGGGCAAGACGTTCCGGTTCAAGGAGCAGGAGAAGCTGCACGAAGAGGTCATCGACAGCGGCCTGGCCAAGATCTACCAGGCCCAACTCGACATCGGCCGCGACGTCGCCAAGGAAGACGGCGTCGAGCTGAAAACGACCCTCCTGGACGGCAAACCCTTCGAGAAGGTGCTGCAGTACGTCAAAAAGACGAATCCCTGGCTGTTGATCGTCGGACGGATCGGCGTGCACAGCGACGAGGACATGGACATCGGCAGCAACAGCGAAAATCTGATGCGCCTGGCGCCCTGCCACGTGCTGCTCTCCAGCCGCAAACATGTCCCCTCCTACACGACCACGGCGGAATATACGACCGCCTGGACCGAAGAGGCGACCAAGCGGATGGAAAAAGTCCCGGCGTTTGCCCGGAATCTGGCCAAGTCGGCCATCTATCGGTATGCCGTTGAAAAAGGCCACACGATCATCAGCAACTCGGTCGTGGATGCCGCGATGGGCCATCTGCTGCCGGCCTCGGCGATTCAGGCGATGGCGGACATGGGGAAAACGATGCGGGACAAGGGCATCGATCCCAACGCGATGCAGGCCAGCACGGACGTGGCGCAGGACCTGAACAAAGGCGGCATGGCCGGCATGATCGGCCAGTTGGGCGGGGTGACCGGCGAGGTGAAAGCCGGCGGCGATATTTTGAGCTACCAGGAGCGGATGCGGGCGCTGGATTACTATCTTTGCGAAGGGTGCGGCTACGTCGGCAAGGGGGACAAGCCGGTGCTCTGCCCCGTCTGCGGCGCGTCGGGCGAATCGTTCAAGTTCGTCGACAAGACGGTCATCGAGGCGGCAGCCAAGGCGGAGGGGGGGATTGAGCTGGAGACCGCGTATGATGACATCCAGTTGGAATGGACGAAGGACGCGCG
>JACQCE010000091.1 GCA_016201765.1 Nitrospirota bacterium | reverse complement strand
TTGTCCTTCAGTTGTTTGCGCTCGGTGTTGAGAAAGTCGGTGGTGCCTTCCACGAGCTGCTCGCGTATCTTCAGATTTTCCTCGATGAACAGCGAGGCCAGCCGGTTGGTCACGTTCATCGTGGTCGTGGGGTCGTTGCCGAGGAATGAAATGGTGAAGGCGTCGACGTTCCTGCCCCGCACCGTGTCGATGGTGATCTGCTTCCGCATGGCATCGATGATTTCCTCATTGGTCGCATTGGCGGACTTGCCCTTATAGAGGTGGAATTCATCGATGGTCCGCTGGAGGAGCGTCCGGCTCAGCAGTTGCTGCTGAATGGTTGAGAGGCGGTCTTCGATCGAACCCGTCACGGTTGTTTTCACGTAGTCTTCCGGCACTTTCTGCGGATCGACAAAGATCAGCGTGCTGGACTGGTACGATTTCGGCAGCATGTAGGCCACGACGGCTGCGGCGGCAAGGCCGGCCACCATCGGGATGACCAGCCACCATCGATGACGGTAGGCAATTTCGATGTAATCATGTGCGGTGAGGGTTTTCATGGATTTGCCCCTTGTTCTTGAGCGGGTGGTTGGGCGGCGGGAGCGGGTGTGCCCCACTCCCAGGTGCCGGTCAGCATGACGGTGACGGTATTGTCACGCACGTTCATTGTGGCGGGAAGCTGGGTATTGACGTCGATCGAATCCAGGACGGCCTGTTGCGCCGTGTGGCGATAGATGGCGGAGGCCAGCAGCCATCTCGCGATGTTGTAATTCACGCTGGCGGCCACGCCGAATGAGTGGGCATGCCCATGTCCGCTGCCGGTGGCGCGGGAACTGTCATAGCTGCCGGTCAGCGCGGCGTGCGCGTGCTCGCCCATCGCCCGGGAAATTGCGGCGGTCACCGAATCGTCAATGCTGGGTTGGCTGTATATGCCGCTCCCTGAGCTGAACGTCCGGGTATAGCTGATCAGCGTATCCGCGTATTGAAACCGCTTGTTGATGCTCGCAGAGCCCGTTGTTTGAATCTCGCTGCTGTCGGAAAAATAGACTTCACCGACACGAAGGCCGACGTTGACGGTCGGGCTGACAATGACGGCCATGGAGAGATCGCCCGCGTGCGAGGCGGGGTTTTCCGAATTTTGCGAGGTCGTGCTGCCCGCCGGGATATCAAAATTGGAAATACTGAATGTGTAGGACAGCCCCATGGTGATTCTCGGTGTGAACTGATCTGTCAGGCTGGCCGTGACCTCCTGGGAGGAGCTGTCAATGAGATCGGACTGGTCGTATCTCGTAAAACTTCTCGTGTAGCCGGCCTCACCGCGGAGCGTATCGGTGAGCGGCATCGAAAAAATGGCCGAGAGACTGTTCCTGATGGTGGGGGTCGGCGGGGTGATCACCCCGCCGTTGCCGATGACCGCGCCTTGAGCCGGGTAATCCGCCAGCCGCTCCGTGTCGGTGTAGGCATCGGAGATCCTGAGCTGCGCCTTCTCGAGCCGCCCGCCCCCAAAACCGGTCATCGTCGTCTCGGCGAGCGCGAGGTGCGAAATGCCGTTTGCATCGTGATGATTGGTGTACATCTCCATGTTGGCGTGATAGCTGGCCGATACCGTAAGCCGGTCACTCACGCGATAGACCCGGACACCGGGCAACAGCGTGGTGACAAAGTCGCCGGTTTCGTTTGCTTCGGTCATGCCAATGTTGTCATCATACTTTTCCGTGACCGCGAGCGAGGTCTCGATCGCCCAGGGATCGGCGCACACCCGGCTGGGCGTCAGCAGGTGGCCGGCTGTCAGAATGCTTGTCATAATCATCCACGCTGCGTTGCGCGGAGGGCACAATCGATCAGGGAACAATGATCGTATCCCCTGCCTGCAGCGCAATGTCTCCTTTTGTGTTTTGTCCGTCCAGGATGGCTCGATAGCTGACCTGGATTCGTTGTTCCTTGGCGTCCTTCGTGGCGCGACGGATGACGATGATGCCGTTGCGGTCGGCGAAGGGCGTGAAGCCGCCGGCCTGGGCGATCATCTGAATCACCGTGGCGTTGGGGCCGAGCGGATATGCCCCAGGCCTGACCACCTGTCCCATGAGATACGCCACCCGGCTCTTGGCATCGGTGATGATGACCGACACCTCGGGCACATCCTTGAACTTCTTGAGCTCGGCGACAATAGTCTCCCTCAATTCCATCGGAGTCAGGCCGGCGGCCTGGACGTCGTTGATTAACGGGAGGGAAATCTTCCCATCCGGCCGGACCGTGACGGTTCTGGAGAGCGTTTCATTTTTCCAGACTAGGATTTCGAGCACGTCGCCGGCTCCGATGACATATTCATGCGGCACGCCATTGGTGAGCGTGCGGCCGGTAGTCTGCGGGGCCGACGAACAGGCCACCGCCCCCGCCAGTGTCATCAGGATCAGAAGGCCGATCAAAAGATGCTGTGTTATCCGCTTGTGTGTGTTGTGACGGGAAATCAATTGTGCGCCCTCATGCTTGTTATTGTGAGATGGACTGCTTTTTACAATAAAAATTGAACCCCGACAAAGTACTGGGGTTCGTTCGGATCAGACCATGGCACGGGTTTGAGCCATTTCACCTCGGCCAGCGTGGCGCTGGTGGTCGAGACATCGGCCAGCGGGAGATCGACCCGGATGATGTCGGTTTCCTGAAGCGGCCCATGTACCAGGAGGCACAGCCCGCCTTCGCTGACATTAATGGCCGCGGCGTGGCTTTTGTGGCCATTCCCATCAAAACCGCTGGAGGCGCTGTGGCCGTAGGTGATGAATCGGAGAAACGGCAGGCGGCTTGGGCGGCGCCGGGCTTGTGGTGCTGTGGCGGCCGCCGGATCGATGTCATGCAATGGACTGTGTTCCATCAGTATCCTCGTTATAGGCTGGCGGTCTTGTCGCGGCCCTCAGCCGGTCCCCCGGGCGCATGACACCATGTCATGCACAACGAGGGATGGTTGTAGCACGGCGGCTCCTGCGCAAACAATCCCTCAAAAGTGGGGGGGTATTTATGACGATCGGGCGGGAAAATCACGGCACCTTGACAGGCTGTATGGCGGTCGATATACTTATTCTTAATCTAAACCGCTGGTTTGGCTGGTTCTGGCCCGCCTTCCTCCGTTTGTTCGGTTTGCAGGGCGTGTCATCTGGCTTATCGGAGTTGAAAATGCCCACACATATGTTGACGGAAATCGATCATTTATTGAAAGATATTCTGCAAAAACGGTCACTTCCAGCTATTTTGGTCATCGAATCAACCGGAAGGATCGTTTTTGCCAGTGAAGAGGGCCAGCGGTTTCTGGTCGAGTCTGTTTCAACGATGGAACGTAATGGGTATGGCCAGAACGGTTCGGATCGAAAAATGGCACTGCTGCCGGATTCCCTCCGCAATTTTGCCCGGGAAGTCTGCAAGCAGGTGCCGGCCAACGGGCAGGATCAGCAGGCGCCGGCACGTCGGGCCATTCTTTTTCAGACTCCCGCAGGCCACCATTACATCGTGATGGCTGTTCCATTGGCCAAGTCAAGCGCGTCAGGCAAGCGGCGACTGATTTTGTTGGTTGTCCAACGGGTGGGCCAGCGTAACAATATCAATCCCGACCGGTTGGGGCAGGTCTACGGTCTGACCAAGCGGGAGCAGGAGGTGGTCACCCGGCTGGTGCGCGGCGACAGCAACAAGGAGATCGCCGCCTCGCTCCATATTCAGGAATATACGGTGAAAGACCACCTGAAGCACATCATGGCCAAGTGTCAGGTGGACAGCCGGGTGAACGTGATTACGAAAGTGCTTGATCTTTAAGTCCCTCTCCATCCTCTCCGTATTTTGTATTCTCCGGTGCTGTGTTTTGAGCCATGTGGGGACAGATTTGAAATCTGCCACCCCCTCCGCGTTTATTCTGTCCTGCCTGGGTAGTGGGTCAGTTTGATGGATTCCACCGCGGCAAAAATGGGGACACGTCCCCATTTCCTCGTGCGACGCACGGCACGCAACGAAATTGGGACGTGTCCCTATTTGTGAGCCGGTCGCGGTGAAACTGACCCACTACCCCTGTCTGGTTTCGGTTGCAAAGCCGGGCCGGTTTCGCTAAGATTCTCTCCCCATGTTGATCAAATGCCATCATCCGGCTCGAGAGCTGACGATCAAAGGCCCGAGACAGGTTCGGGCCGTGTTGGGTGACTTGAAGCTGCTGCCGGAGACCGTGTTGGTGATCCGGAACGACACCTTGGTGACCGAGGATGAACTGGTGGCCGATGATGACACGATTGAAATCCGGCCGGTGATTTCCGGCGGCGCGCACTCCCTCCCGCCGGTGGCAAGCCATGCGATGTAAACGGTGTCATGCCGCCCCGGTGGCGATCAAGCTGCCGCGCCATCACACGGCGCTCTGCGCCGCCTGTTTCGATCGCTACGTGGTCGATCAGGTCGAGCGGGCGATCAAACATTATCGAATGTTTCGACGGGATGAGCCGGTGCTGGTCGCCGTCTCAGGCGGCAAGGATAGTCTCGGATTATGGGATCTCCTCCAGCGGATGGGGTATCAGACCACCGGTGTGCACGTCCAGCAGGGGATCGGCGGCTATTCCGGCGCATCGGAGGCCAAAACCCGCGCCTTCGCCGAGGCCAAGGGATTGCCCCTGATTGTCTATGACCTGAACAAGGAATACGGCGGCGGGGTGACGGCCATTGCCGAGACGAGCCGGCGAAGCGCCTGCTCCGCCTGCGGCACCGTCAAGCGGTACGCCTTCAACAAAATCGGCCGGGAACTCGGATTTCCGGTCGTGGCCACGGGCCATAATCTCGATGACGAGGCGGCCCGGTTGCTCGGCAACCTCCTGCGCTGGCAGGTCGATTATCTGGCCAAGCAATCCCCCGCCCTCCCCGCGTCGCACGCCAAGCTCATCCGCAAGGTCAAACCGCTTTTCCGGCTGACCGAACAGGAAGTGGCCGCCTATGCGGTGCTGCGCAAGATCGACTACGTGATCGACGAATGTCCGATGAGTCACGACGCCAATTCGTTGCAGTACAAAGCCGCGCTCAACCAGTTGGAGCACCAGTCGCCGGGGACCAAGCAGTTCTTCTATCTGGAATTTCTGCGCCGGCAACCGATCGTCGGCGCCGAATCGACGGCCGAAGCGGTGGTGCTGAACGAATGCGCCCGCTGTGGGGAACCGACGACGGGCGAACTCTGCGGCCACTGCCGCCTGATCGCCCCGTTGGCTCAGACCCATCAGACCGAATCCGGCGGGAGGAACAACGGCAGAGCCGACCCGTCGATCGTCTCAAATATCCCGATGAGTGTCGACTGGACCGCATGAAACCGCTCTGTTCCGGGGAATTGATCCATCTTGTCAGCGAGAAGGGGCGCCACTACGCCCTGACGCTGAAGGCGGGTGACCGGTTTCAATATTCAGGGGAATGGCTGGCCCATGACGATTTGATCGGTCAGGAGGAAGGCCGGTGGATACGCTTGTCGGGGGGAACCCGGTTGCTGGTGATCCGGCCGACCCTCTCGGAGTATCTGATGAAGATGCCGAGGGGCGCGCAGATCTTGTACCCCAAGGATATCGCGTTGATCCTGATGAAGGCCGACATCTTCCCCGGCGCGCGGGTGCTGGAGGCGGGCATCGGCTCCGGCGCCCTGACGCTGGCCCTGCTCCGGGCGATCGGCGAGAAAGGGCAGCTCTTTTCGTACGAGCTGCGGGAGGATTTCGCGGCGCAGGCGTTGAAAAACATCCGACGGTATCTGGGCGACGCCGCGCCACTGACGATCCGCCGGCAGGACGTGTCGGCCGGCATCGTCGAGCGGGAGCTGGATCGCGTCGTGCTGGATCTGCCGGAACCGTGGCGGGTCGTCGACCCGATGCTCGAGGCGCTGCGCTCCGGCGGCATCCTCTTGACCTTTTTACCCACCGTGCCCCAGGTGGAACGGCTGGTGGCGGCATTGCAGGGTTCGGGAAGCTTCGACTTTATCGAAACCACCGAATGTCTGGAACGGCCGTGGCAGATCGAAGGACGGAGCGTGCGCCCCCAGCTTCGGATGGTGGCGCACAGCGGGTTTCTGACCGTGGCCCGGCGCATCAGCCGGACTTCAGAAGATGGCGGCATACGGATTCAGGAGGAGGAGAAGCGCAATGAGGATCAGACGGCATAACGGGAGGTTGGTGATGACGGCATTGTTTGGTGGACTCATGGCCAGCGCGTTGATCGGGCTGGGCGTCGGCATGGTGTTGGCGGCCGGGAGCGGCGGGCCGGGGCTGTTTGCCAAATTTGAGACGACGCAGGGCACGATCGTCGTCAAGCTGTTTGAGAAGGAAGCGCCCAAGACGGTGGCCAACTTCGTCGGACTGGCCGAAGGGACCAAGGAATGGACCGATCCGAAGAGCGGCCAGAAGGTGAAAAAGCCCTTTTACGACGGGTTGATCTTTCACCGCGTGATCCCCGACTTCATGATTCAGGGCGGCGATCCGTTGGGCACCGGCACGGGCGGCCCCGGCTACAAGTTCGAGGACGAGTTTAATCCGGCGTTGAAGTTCAACAAGCCGGGACTGCTGGCCATGGCGAACGCCGGCCCCAATACCAACGGCAGCCAGTTCTTTATCACCGACGCGCCGACCGATTGGCTGAACAACAAGCACACGATCTTCGGCGAGGTGACCGAGGGGCTGGATGTGGTCAAAAAGATCGCCCGCGTCCCCAAGGGGCCCGGTGATCGTCCCACGACGCCCGTTGTGATCACGAAGTTGACGATTATTCGTAACAAGTAAATTCACGGGGTCAGGCTTGACATGTTGACTTTTTGGTCAGGTCTATAATGTTAAAAGGGCGTAGCAAGCCACGGGGTCAGGCTTGATATGTTGACTTTTGAATAGAAGTTTGCGGGGTCAGGCTTGATATATTGACTTGTTATTTTTGCTGTTTTTATGCCGCTTGAAGATCACTATGGCGACATCCTGCAGAAGTCCAGGGCTGGCGCCGGCCTGAGCACGGCCGAGGTGGCTCGCCGGACGGGCATCACGATTCAACGGTTGCAGGAACTGGAGGGCGGCGCTCCCCATCCACAGGCCGAGCTGCTCACGAAGTTGGCCCGACTCTATCAACTGGAGCCGCAGCGGCTGCTGGTGATGGCCGGGGATCGATGGGCGCCCCGTCCGATCGCCGCCGTCACCGAGACACCGGGCGGCATCGTCAGGCAGGTGGTCGGCTCGCTGGGCGGCTACGCGGTCAATAGTTATCTTCTCTGCGATCCGTCAACCGGGGAAGCGGCCGCCGTTGATACGGCAAATGCCCCGGAG
>JACQCE010000098.1 GCA_016201765.1 Nitrospirota bacterium | reverse complement strand
GAGCTGGGCCGCACGGATCGCAGCGACGTAGCCGCCGGGGCCGGCGCCGATCACGACCAGATCATACGTTGGTTGCGCCATGGTTCGCCGTCAGGGGAGAAGCAGCCCCGTCGGTTCCTCCAGTTCATGTTTGAGGGCTTGAAGAAATTTTGCCGCTTGCAGGCCGTCCACGACGCGATGATCGCACGAGATCGTCGTCATCATTCGGCGGCGGACCGCCACGCGGCCGTCCACAACGACCGGTCTCTGTGCGATCTTGCCGATCGCGAGCACGGCCGCTTCCGGAGGCGTGATGATGGCGGAAAAATGTTCCACGTCCTCCATGCCGAGATTCGACAGGCTGAACGTGGCGCCGGTATATTCGTCCGGCTGCAGCCGGCGGGTTTTGGCCCGCTCGAAGAGCAGTCGGGCTTCTTCGGCAATCTGGATGAGCCCCTTGCGCTGGCAGTCCCGGATGACCGGCACGATCAGTCCTGCCACGCCGATGTGGATCGACTGATGGTAGCGAATGGCGTCATCTTGAAACGATGCGTTGAATTGTGAAAAGCGGGTCAGCGTGATCGCCAGGGCTCGGACGATCATGTCGGTGATTGTAACCTTGATCGGCGCCTGCCGGTCGGCCAGTTCGGCCTTCATCGTCAGCGCCCGCTCCATGTCGATCTCGTTGGTGACGTAGAAATGGGGCACCGGCGCCTTGCTCTGGATCATTTTCCTGGCGATGGTTTTGCGGATCTGGCTCATCGGCCGGGCTTCATAGGCGGGCACGGCGGCCGCGGGCGCCGCCTTTCGGGCGGCCAGCGCCTGCTCGACGTCTTCCTTCACAACCCGTCCGCCGGGGCCGGTGGGCGTGATCATCGCCAGATCAAGCCCGGCCTCTTCGGCCATTCGGCGGGCGAGGGGAGAGGCTTTGACTTCAACAGCAGGTGGCTTGGTGGCTAGGTCGCTAGGTGGCTGGGCTGTCGGGCCCCTAGGCTTTGGGGTCGGTGTTGCTGATGGCGGCGTGGTTGGCTGAGCCGTGGGTTGCGGAGCTTTCCCGGCTTCGGCAAGCAGTGGGGTGATATCCTCGTCCGGCGCGGCGATGACAGCGATCAACTGGCCCGCCGGCACCGTACTCTGATCAGGCACCAGGATCTTGCGCAGCGTGCCGGAGCCGAACGCCTCCAGGTCCATCACGGCCTTGTCCGTTTCAATCTCGGCGAGGGTGTCGCCGCTTTCAACCCGGTCGCCCTCATGTTTGTGCCATTGAATGACGACACCTTCCGTCATCGTGTCGGAGAGTTTGGGCATGACCACGCGGATTGCCATGATGTTACCTATACAGGGTTTTCTTCACCGCTTCAATCACCCGCTCGGCGGTCGGCAGCGCCTGCTGCTCCAAGTGCCTGGCGTAGGGCATCGGGACATCGTACCCCGTCACCCGTTCCACCGGTGCGTCGAACGCGTCGAAGGCACGGCGGTACAGATCGGTCGCGATCTGCGCGCCCAAGCCGCAGAACTCCCACCCTTCCTCGACGATTACCGCCCGCCCGGTCTTCCGGACCGACCCCAGCAGCGTGTCATAGTCGACCGGTTTGAGCGTGCGCAGATCGATCACCTCGGCGCTGATCCCGTCACGGGCCAGTTGCTCGGCGGCGCGCAGGGCGAGCAGCAGCATCTTCGACCAGGCGATGACCGTGACATCGGTTCCTTCCCGTTTGATCTCGGCCCGGCCGATCGGGATCGTGTAGTCGCCGTCCGGGACATCGCCTTTAGTCGAGTAGAGCTCCTGCCCTTCGATAAAAATGATCGGATTGTTCTGCCGGATCGCGCTCTTGAGCAGTCCCTTCGCGTCGCGGGGCGTGGCGGGCGCCACGACCGACAGGCCGGCGATGTGGCAGAAGAGCGATTCGAGGCTCTGCGAATGCTGCGCCCCGAGCTGTCGGGAGGGGCCGCCGGGCCCCCGGATGACGATCGGGACGGCCAGCTGTCCGCCCGACATGTAGCGGATCTTCACCGCGTTGTTGACGATCTGGTCGAGCGCGAGGATGGCAAAATTGAACGTCATCATCTCGATGATCGGCCGCAGCCCGACAAGGGCGGCGCCGATGCCCACGCCGGTGAATCCCGCCTCGGTGATCGGCGTGTCGATCACCCGCCGGACGCCGAATTCGTCGAGCAACCCCTTGCTCACTTTGAAGGCGCCGTTGTAAAAGCCCACCTCCTCCCCCATGAGGAAGATGCGGGGATCGCGCCGCATCTCCTCGCGCAGGGCCTGGTTGAGGGCTTCACGGTAGAGCAGTTCAGGCATGATCGACAGCCTCTCCCTAGGGGGCCAGCACATCCGTCAACAGTTCATCCGGAGCCGTCGGCGGGCTCTGATCGGCGAAATCAACCGCCTCCTGGACGACCGTCTGCATGGCGGCGTCGATCGCCTTGAGCTGATCGGCGCCGGCAACGCCGCGGCTGATCAACTGCTGGCCGAAGAGCAGGATCGGGTCGCGTTTTTTGTGCTCGTCAATTTCCGCCTTGGTCCGATAATGGCCGTGGGCCGGATCGGACATCGAGTGGCCCATGAAGCGGTAGGTGCGCGCTTCGAGAAAATAGGGTCGAGGTGTGAGTCGCATCTCGGTGACGATCCGGCCGACCGCATCGCGCACGGCAAGCACGTCCATGCCGTCAATCGTCGAATGGCCCATGTTGTACGCATGCGCCGTCTGGGCGATGTCATAAATGGCGGAGGCCCGTTCCACCGGCGTGCCCATGCCATAGCGGTTGTTCTCGCACAGAAAGAGCACCGGCAGTTTCCAGAGTGCGGCGATGTTCATCGCTTCATGAAAAACGCCGGTCGGCACCGCCCCCTCGCCGAAAAAACAGAGGACGACCTGGTCCTGCTGCTGATAGGTCAGCCCGAAGGCGACACCGGCGGCCAGGGCGATGTGCCCGCCGACGATCGCGTAGCCGCCCATGAACCGGCGCTCGATGTCATACAAATGCATCGAGCCGCCCTTGCCCTTGCACAAGCCCGTCTGCTTGCCGAAGAGCTCGGCCATGACCCGTTTGGGATCGGAGCCTTTGGCCAGGCAATGGCCGTGGTCCCGATAGGCAGACAGCACGTAATCATCGGGCCGTAGCGCGGCAATGGCGCCGACGGCCACCGCTTCCTCGCCGATATAGAGATGACAGAAACCGCCGATCTTGGCGAGGGCGTACATTTCGGCGCATTTCTCCTCGAACCGGCGGATCAGGAGCATCTGACGATAGAGCTCAAGCAATTCGGCGGGAGACATGGCCGTACCATATCACAGCCACCAGGAGCAAAAAAGGGTCCAGGGTCAGGTAGACAGTAGACAGTAGACAGTAGACAGTAGACAGTAGACAGTAGACAGTAGACAGGGAAAACATGAGCTAGCCAAAAATTTTCTGGCTACTGCCTACTGGCCCCTGCCTACTTTTTTCTGTTCCTGCCTACTGGCCCCCGCTCTGAACGGCCGTAGTGCTCGGCGAGATAGTCGATGATCTTCTCATCGTCATCGGCGATGATCACGCCCCGCTCCGGATCGTGCAGCGTCGGCACGAACGTCTGGCCGGAGAGCGCTTTGACCCGTGCCCGTTCCCGATGATTGGCCGGCTCGTTGCGGATGATGTAGTCGACGCCCAGTTCGGCCAGCGCTTCTCTGACCCGCACGCAGTAAGGGCAGTCTTCGAGTTGGTACAGCTCAAGCATGGGAGGGCGCCCCCGTCGATTGAATTTTGGCCGCCAGCTCTTCGGCCGGGTAGGTGAAAATTTCAGCCAGCGTCGGATGAAAGTGGGGGATCTGCATCAGATCGGCGACCGTCGCGCGGTAATGCATGGCGATCACCGCCTCATGAATCAATTCGGGGGCCGAGGCTCCGAGCAGCCCGACGCCGAGAATTTCGCCGGTGGCCGGATCGGCCAGCATTTTTACAAAGCCTTTCGTCTGGCCGGTACAGATCGCCTTGCCGAGGTCGTCGTAGGGATAGCCGGCCACAAGAACCGGCCGCCCGGTTCGCGCGGCCTCCATTTCGCTCAGTCCCACGCGCGCAAAGGGCGGATCGCTGAAGACCACATCGGGCACGATCCGGTAGTCGGCCGCCCGCGCCGGGCCGCCGAGCGCATTGGAGGCCGCGATCTCGCCCTGGGCCACGGCGACGTGTGTCAACTGAAACGTGCAGGTCACGTCGCCGGCTGCATAGATGTCCGGATGGGAGGTGCGCAGCCGGTCATCTACGACAATTCCTTCCGAGCCGCCCTTGACCCCCGCCGCCTCAAGATCGAGCCCCTCGATATTGGCCGTCCGCCCGGCGGCGACCAGGATCTCGTCGCCGTGGACGCTCAGCCGCCGGGTCTGTTTCTGATTGCCGGTGGAAATCATTACCATCTTCGACCGGCCGTGGCGGGTGACCTCGTGAAACTGAACATCCGTATGGAGCGTGAGCCCTTCCTCTTCAAAATAGCCGCCGAGCGCCCGGCCGAATTCCGGATCGTGCCGCTTGAGCAAATGCGGCCCACGCTGGAGAATCGTCACCTGCGCGCCCAGCCGGGCGAAATGCTGCCCCAGCTCGCAGGCGATCACGCCGCCGCCGATGACCACCAGCCGTTGCGGCAGCGTGGTCGATGCCAGCGCCTCGTCACTGGTCCAATGGCGTTCGGCCAGGCCGGGGATGGCGGGCACGAAGACGCGCGAGCCCGTCGCGATCACGCAACGAGGCGCCGTGAGCTCCCGGTCGTTGACACGAACACGATGGGGGTCGAGAAACCGCGCCTCCCCATCGATCAATGTCAGCAGCTCGCGCCGGGTCACTTCCTGCCGCCGGTAGTCGGCGAAGCCCCGAATGATGGCGTCCTTCCGCCGGATGATGGCGGGATAGTCGATGGCGATTTCCCTGGCGGTGACGCCAAGCGCCTCGGAATGAGCGGCCAGGTGGGCCAGCTCCGACGACCGGAGGAGCGTTTTTGACGGCATGCAGCCCTTGAGGATGCACAATCCGCCGAATGGCCCCCGCTCGATCAGCGCGACCCGTTTGCCCCGATCGGTGGCCACGCGCGCCGCGGCGTAGCCGGCGCTCCCGCCGCCGATCACGATCAGATCGTATGAAGAGCTGGCCGTCATGCTACTGAACCGACGTGGTGGTCCGGCCGGCGCCCCACCGGAGGAGGGCGGCGCCCCAGGTCAGCCCGCCGCCGAAGGCGGCCAGGAGAAGCAGATCGCCGTCGAGCAGACGGCCCTGACGGGCGGCCTGATTGAGTGCGATCGGCAGGGAGGCGGACGAAGTGTTGCCCGTTTCGGCAATGGTCGAGATGCATTGCCCGGGGGTGAGCCCCAGTCGGCGGGTGACCTGATCGAGTAAACGCCCGTTGGCCTGATGGAAGATGGCGTGCGTGACGTCCTCGGCGGACAGCCCGGCGTCGGCCAGCAGCTCGCGAACGGTGCGGACCAGCGTGATGACTGCTTTGCGGTAGACGGCGGGGCCGTTCATCCGCATGGTGTGGAGGTTGGCCGCAAGTGTTTCAGGGGTCATCGGCCGTCGTGAGCCGCCTGCGGGCAGCTGGATCAAGGGGGCCCCGCCGCCATCGGCGCCCAGACGGATCGTCTGCAGGCCCGGGGCATCGGGCGCAGTTTCCTCGCTTGGCGCGAGCAACGCCGCGCCCGCGCCGTCGCCGAAGAGGATGGCCGTCGACCGGTCGGCGGGATCGAGCGAGCGCGATTTGATCTCGGCGCCGATGACCAGCAGCCGGCGGGCCGCTCCGGTCCGGATCAACTGGTCGCCGACCGACAGCGCGGTGAGAAACCCCGTGCAGGAGGCGGCGACATCAAACGCCACCGCCCGCTCGGCTCGCAACTCGCGCTGGACCAGACAGGCCGTGGACGGAAAAAAATAATCGGGCGACGTCGTGGAGAGGATGATCGCGTCCAGTTCCCGGCCGTCGCAGCCCGCCTGCTTCAGCGCCGCCTCCGCCGCACGGAGCGCCAGATCCGAAGTGGCCTGCGTCGGCGCGGCCCACCGGCGGGTCCGGATGCCGGTTCGGGCCGTGATCGCCGAAGGGGACAACCCCGTCACCCCGGCCAGTTCTTCATTCGTGACGATCCGCTCCGGCAGGGCCGAACCGGTGGCCAGCACAACACTGCGGCGAGGGGTGACGGGCATGACGCGGGGCTGATTATAGCCAAGGCGCTCCCCCGTTGCAATCGACGCAATCGACGGACCATGCCCCACCCACCTTCGACAAACTCAGGGCGAACGGCCTCTGCAGGTAGTGGGCCAGTTTGATGGATTCCACCGTGGCAAAAATGGGGACACGTCCCAATTTCCTCGTGCGACGCACGGCACACAACGAAATTGGGACGTGTCCCTATTTTTGAGCCGGTCGCGGTGAAACTGGCCCACTACCCCTCTGTAAACCAAATTGACCCACTACCAAAGGGTCTGGTATTATTATTCATTATGCAAAGGGCGCGACATGGTGTTCGGCTCGTGAGCGTGGCGGCGGTGGCCTGTTTGGCCCTGTTGGCGGTCGGTTGCGGCGCGGGGATGCGGGAGTTTCTGGGATTGGAGGAAGCCGATTCGGCCGCCTCGATCGCCGACCTGGGCCAATATCACGATCCCCTGGTCCTCCTGAGCCGGGCCGACACACTCTTTGAGAAGAGGAACTACCTGGAGGCCGCGCTCACCTACGAGCGGTTTCTCGAACTGCACCGGATCCATAAACAGGCCGATTACGCCCAATTTCGGGCGGGTCTGAGCTATTTGAAACAGTTCCGGAGCATCGATCGCGACATCGAGCCGGTGACCAAGGCGCTCAAATCGTTTCAGCTTTTTCTGACCACCTATCCGAGCAGCGTCTACGCGGCCGACGTCAAAGGCCACCTGGCGACCTGCCGGCAAAAGCTGGCCGAATCGGAACTGGCGATCGGTCGTTTCTACTACCGTCAGGGCTCCTTTCCCGCCGCCATCAGCCGATTGGAAGGGGTGATCAAGGAATACGGCGATCTGCCGGCGGCCGAGCCGGCCCTCTTTCTGCTGGGCCAGGCCTATGCGGAGAGCGGCAAGGCCGGTGAGGCCCGGCAGCGGCTCGAACAACTCCTCACACAATACCCCCAGTCAACCTATCAGCAACGGGCCAAAGAGCGGCTGGCGCAGCTCAACGTCCACGATGCGTGTGGCGCGCCTCCCGCAGAGCATGCGGTATCATCCGCTCTTTGTTGATCTGACCGGCCGGCGGGTTGTGGTGGCCGGCGGCGGCCGGGTGGCCGAACGGAAAGTCCGCCAACTGCTGGACTGCCGCGCGCGGGTCACCGTCATCAGTCCCACCCTCACCTCCCGACTTCGAACCTGGCACCGGAAAGGCATGATCCGGTGGCGTCCCCGCCGGTACCGGCGCGGCGATCTGCACGGCGCCTGGCTGGCGATTTCGGCAACCGACCAACCGACGATCAATCATCAGATTGCCGTAGATGCGCGGCGACGGAAGATCTGGGCCAACGTGGTGGATGATCCGGCGCGCTCATCCGTGATCGCGCCGGCCTGGTTTCGCCGCGGCGCGCTGGTGGTCGCCTTCTCGACCGGCGGCGCCAGCCCCGCGTTAGCCCGGCAACTGCGTAGGCGGCTGACGAAGGAGATTGGGAAGGATTATGCGGCCTATGTCGCCTTGCTGGCGCGCTTGCGACGCGAAATTCATCGGCGCGTGAAAGATTCCGCCACCCGTCAACGGCTGATCCGCCGGTTGATCCGGGCGGATCTCTTGCCGTTGATTCAATCGGGGCGGCAGGTGGAACTGACGCGCCGGGTGGCCCGTCTGCTCGGCTGAAACAGCGTGGTCTCTTAGGTCATCATCTGCTTGACGCGGCGGCGGAGGCTCAAGGCCAGATACCGGCCGCCTTCGGCCCGCAGCTTGTCGAGGATCTGCCGGTAGGTCCGCTCGCCCCGTAACACGAGTGAAAACTCTTCCGTCATCTCCGGCCAGGCCCTCATGGCCAGATACCACAGAAACGGCAGGCGATAGGCCACCGTGGCCAGCTTGGTGGCCAACCGGAATTCTTCCTCAAACTGTGTCTTGATCCGGTCGGTGTAGCCCCCGACGCCCTCGGTCACGCCGCGCAGGGCGGCGATCACGCTGTCCGCCGCGATCTCGCCGCTGCGGATCGCGTAGTAAATGCCCTCGCCGAAAAACGGATCGACTAGATGGGCGGCATCGCCGACGACGAGCAGCCGGTCCGAGGCCAGTGTTCGCAACGATGTCGAGACGGCCGGAATGGGATGGCTGTGCAGCGTCAGGACCGTGTCGGGATGGACCGGTTGTTGCGCCTTCAGATAGGCGGCGAGCGTGGCCTTGGGGTTCGTCGGGGCGGGGCTGAAGCCGGCGACGCCGATCGAGAGATGGTCCGCCTTCGGGAAGCTCCAGCCGTAGCCGCCGGGCACAGTGCCCAGATCGAGCCAGACTTCATCGGCGCCGGTGGAGCCGCCGGCGGGACGCAGCGCCTCCGCTTCGAGCGACCAGGCGGGCCGGGCCGCCGACCGGGGATCGATCAGCCGGCTGATCCGGCTGTTGGCGCCGTCGGCGCCGATGACGAACCGCGCCTGATAACGGGCGCCGTCGCTGGTCTCGATCTCGACGTGCTCGGGCGTCTCGGACAGCCGGCGGACCTCCTGCCCGTACGTGATGGTTGCGCCCGCCCGCGCAGCCGCTTCGGCCAGGGCGTGGTCGAACGGGGGGCGCCGGACCATGTAGGCCACCGGCTTCGATGAGCGATAGTGCATGGCCCGGGTGCCCCGGAAGGTAAAGCGGAGATTGTGGATCGTGGCCTCGATGCAGGAGTGGACGTCATCGGGGAGGTGGGGCAGGATGCGCGCGGACAATCCTCCGCCACAGGGTTTGTACCGGGGAAACTGCATCTTGTCCAGTCCCAGCACGCGGTAGCCTGATGCCGCCAGCCGCCGGGCGGTCGTCGAGCCGCCGGGGCCGAGGCCGACGACAATGGCGTCGTAGGTTGTCATGACGCCGGCTCCGGCGAGTGGCCGGCCCGCCGCCGGTTCAGATAGACCGAGCCGGCCAGCAGGAGAATCACCGCGCTCGCCAGTTGCGGCACCGGGATCAGCCCGCCGACCATGAGTGAATCGCCCCGGAACGACTCCAGGATCAGCCGGGCGACGCCGTAGCTCATCCAGTAGAGCAGAAAGAGCTGGCCGTCGAAGGTCATCCGTTTGCGGAACAGCCAGAGGAGGCCGAAGAGCGTGAGGTCGGTGCTCAATTCGTAAAATTGCGTCGGGTGCAGCGGCACATTGTGCGGCGCCGCGCTGTGCGGGTTGGTGAAGATGATCGCCCAGGGCAGCGAGGTGGGCTTGCCGTAGCTGCAGCCGTTCAGCACGCAGGCCATCCGGCCGACCGCCTGGCCGAGCATGATCGACGGCGTCACCGTGTCGGCGAAGCGCCAGAAGGGCAGCCGGTGCGATCGGGTGAACCACAACCCGGCCAGCAGCCCGCCCAGCAGCCCGCCGTGCAGCGACATGCCGCCGTTCCAGATCGCCAGAATTTCCCACGGATGGCGCAGATAGTCCAGCGGCTCCGAGACGAGGACATAGTAGAGCCGGGCGCCGGCGAGACTGGAGAGCATGACGACGAAGAGCAGGTCATAGATCAACTCCGGGTCAAACCCCTTCCGGCGCGCCTCGCGCACCCCCAGCCAGGTGCCGACGACAAAGGCGAGCGCGATCATCACGCCGTAGGAACGGAGTTCGATCGCGCCGATCTTGATCAGGATGGGAAACATTTACGCCGAACGCTCGCGTGAGGCGTTATGTCCGATGTTCCGTACCATTGATGCCGAGCCCTGCGAGGCGTCATATCCGATGTTCAGTACCATTAATCCTTCAATTCCCCCACCGTGACGGTGGCGGTGACCGGGAGGCCCTTCCGGAGCAGCTTGACCGTGACGCTCTTGCCGATCGCGGTCGTGGCCACGTGGCGCGGCAGGTCCCGCACCTGGGCCATCGGCGCGCCGTCAAACTCCACAATCACGTCGCCGCGCGCGAGCCCGGCCTGCGCCGCGGGACTGTCGTCCATGACGTCGGTGATCAGCACGCCGGAGACACGGCCGTCGGCCGCCGGCGGGGAGGGGTTCTGGATCATCACGCCGATCCAGCCCCGCCGCACCCTGCCCTGCTGCAGTTGCGGCAGCAGGAGCTTGACCTGGTTGATGGGAATGGCGAAGCCGATGCCCTGGCCCGACGGATTGATCGCGGTGGTCAGTCCGATCACCTCGCCGGCGATGTTGAAGAGCGGGCCGCCGCTGCTGCCGGGATTGATTGAGGCGTCCGTTTGCAGATATTCCTCGTAGGGGCTGTTGCCCAGCGCCCGGCCCTTGCCGCTGAGAATGCCGACGGTCAGCGTCTGGTCCAGGCCGAAGGGGTTGCCGATGGCCGCCACCCATTCGCCGACCTCTGCCGCGTCCGAGTCGCCCAGCCGGGCGGCCGGAAAGACGGTCGGCTGCCCCGGCCGGGGTTTCAGCCGGACGAGAGCGAGATCGGTCTTGGGATCGCGTCCGACGATCGTGGCGTCGAACCGGTCGCCCCCCCAGGTGGTAACGGTCACCTGATCCGCCTGATCGAGGACGTGATTGTTCGTCAGGATGAGACCGGCCGTGTCGATGAGCAATCCCGTGCCGACGCTGGGGGAGGGCGCGGGGGAGGCGTCATCCGATGGGGGCGTCTGGGGCGATGAGGGGGGAGGGGGCGGAATGACGGGATGATTCTGGGGGAGACGGGGTGCTGTTTCGGTGGAGAGGATGACACTGATCCCGACGACGACGGGCCGTTGCGTGTTGACCAGATCCACAAACGTCCGGGGCGTCAACACCAGCGGCGCGCCGAAGACGACGGGCGGGGTCAACAAGAGCAGCGCGATCAGGATCGCGGTCTGGGATGATCGTCGCATGGCGCGGGGCGCTATTGGCCGAAGTACCAGCCGATGCCGTGCCGGGTCAGAAAGCCCGTGATGACGGCAAATGAATTGGTGAAAATGAGCGCACCGACAAAGATGAGAAACAGGCCGCTGCCGATGGTGATCGCCCGCATGTGGCGCTGCGCCGCCTTCAGTCTCGCCAGCACGCTGTTGAAGGCCAGCGCCACGGCCAGCAGCGGCAGCCCCAGGCCGATCGAATAGGCCGTCAGCAGCCGGACGCCGGTGAAGACGGAATCGGTCGTGCTGGCATAGAGCAGAATCGAGCCGAGGATCGGGCCGACGCAGGGTGTCCAGCCGGCGGCGAAGGCGACGCCGATCAGAAAGGTCCCGATGTAGCCGGCCGGCCGCTCGTTGAACCGCCAGCGCGCGTCCATCGCAAGCCATGGGGCGAGCCAGGCAGGCAGCCAGCGGAGCTTGAGCGCGCCCATGACGTAGAGGCCGAAGAGAATGATCAGCGCCCCGCCGAACCGGCGGATCGCCTCCTGGTGCGTGAGCAGCAGCTGGCCGATGACCGTGGCCGACGCCCCGAACGCGATGAACACTGCGGAAAAGCCGGCGATGAAGAGCAAGGCGCTCCGGAACGTGGTCCAGACGATTTGCCGGCGGCGCCGGTCATCAGATGGGGGGGACAGGGACAGCTCCTCGAACGAGAGGCCCGTGATGTAGGAGACGTACGAAGGCACCAGGGGCAGCACACAGGGCGAGACGAAGGAGAGCAGGCCGGCCGTAAAGGCGATCAGATAGGAGATGGGCGCGGTCGGTTCCATGATGCCATCTCTCGGGGCGTCAGGCGCGGGCCCGCAGGATTTGTTCGATCAGCCGATGGGAGCGGTCGCTGTCCCAATCCTCCGAGCCGTAAAATTTATGGGTGATGATGCCGTCGCGGTCAATGATGATGCTGGTGGGAATTCCGGTCACCTTGTACAGGTCATTGACCTGCAACTGGGGATCCAGCAGGACGGGAAAGGTCAGCCGCAAGCGGCCGACATAGGGTTTGACGACCGAGGCCCCTTCAAAATCGGTCGCCACGGCCAGAATCTCGAAGTTGTCCCCGTGATATTGCTGATAGAGCCGCTGCATGGAGGGCATTTCCATCAGGCAGGGACCGCACCAGGTGGCCCAGAAGTTGACCAGCACGACCTTGCCTTTGAGCGAGGCGAGGTTGATCGTCCCGCCGGTCAGGGCGGGCAGCGCGATGTCGGGGGCGCGAAGGCCGACGTTGACGCCGATGGATGCCGTGGCCGACGCGCGAGAGGGTTTGCCCGCCGCCCCCGTCGAACTGGCCGCCTGTTCTCCGCAGCCGGCCGCCCAGACGAGGCCGCCCAGCATCAGCCCCCCCAGCATCAACCTCATGACCGGCCCGATCGCCGTCACCCGCGCGGCCGGCCTCATGCCGCCTCTCCCTCGTCGACACGGGCCCCGCAAAAGTTGCCGTCGGTCGACAGATACCCGTCGGCAATGGCCTTGCCCAGCAGTTGTTTGGCCTGGATGACGGTCTGGTGGGGCACGGCGATCCGCCGCTCGCCGAACTTGCCGATGGTCAGCGGCAGCGCGCTGCTGGACAGATCCCGCAGCCGGCAGAGTATGCCCTGGGATTCCAGCAGATCCTGGGCCCGGAGGGCTTCCAGCAGATCGTAACAGGCGTAGATGTCGACGAATGGGGGCCCCATTGGATTGGTTGGCCGGCCGTTCGGCCGTGTTGTCTGAAACGTCACGCAAGACCCTCTTCCGCACCGGTGGTTGTCGACGACACGGCGGTAGATAAATAGTATATCTGCGCGAGGGAGTGAGTCAAGCCTGAGGGGGTGGTTACCGACGAGCGTGTCGAGAAAAAACGGGGAGAGGTGGAGCGCACGGATGGCGGCGCGAGGGGCCGATGGACGCCGGGGGGGTCAGAAGAGCGGCGGCTTGCCGGCGCGCAATTGTTCGAGCGCCTGTTTGACGAACTTTGAATCTTCGCTGCCGGGTTGCAGGTTTTGATAGGCGGCCGTCCAGGCGGCATCGGCATCGCTGTAGCGTTGCTGGTGGACAAACACAATCCCACGATACCAGAGCAGGGCGGGCTCCTGGGGCAGTTTGACGTAGGCGATGTCGAGATGCTCCATCGCCTCTTGAAAGAGCTTGGGGTCGTCTGTTTTCCGGGTGCTCAGCAGGATGACGGCGATGTTGAAATGGGCCTCGGCGTTTTTGGAATCCAGCTCGATCACCTTGGCCCAGGCCTGCAGGGCGTCGCCCGTGCGCTCCAGCGCCATGTAGGAGCGGCCGGCCATGATCTGTCCCTGGAGGTCGTTGGGATTCTCCCTGAGCCGCGCTTCCAAGCGGGCGACCATCTGCTTCGGATCCGGCATGCCCTGCCCGAGCTGTTGCTGCACGGCGTCGGCCCTGGCCTGTTGCACGGCGAACAACCGCAGATACAGGCCCGCCCCGCCGCCGAGCACAACGAGCACCACCGCGGTGGTGGCCGCCCAATGGAGTGAGGAGCGGGGGGAGGGGAGTGTCGGCCCGGCCGCCCGGCGCGGGGCCGGTGCGGCCGTCTCCGGCGCCGTCAGGGCGTCGAGACGCTCCAGCACTCTGAGCAGTTGCCGCTCGTCGGTGGCCTTCAACCGGTCGTAATCATGTGTGGCGAGCTTTTCCCGGACCCGGTCGACCTCCAGCTCGGCCAGCGACGAGAGCAGAATTTCCCGTTCCAGCTCCAGATCGATCCGTTCCTGATCCCGGACCGCCTCGGCACCGAGCAGGATCGGGCTTGCAGCCCGGTTGCGCAAGGGCCAGACCAGGGCGAACAACACGCCCGCAATCAACACCACGATCAGGACGAAGGCCATGGAGGGGATTTATTTGTCGAACGAGCGCAACTCGTCTTCGATGCGTCGCCGGGAGGGTTCGTTCAGCGGCGTCAGGGAGTCCGCCGTGCCGGCGTCGGGCGGCGCGGCCGTCCATCGCGACAGGGTGCGGGAGAGCAGCAGGCCGCCGATCAACAGCAGCACGAACGGGCCGGCCCAGATCAGCCAGTTCCAGCCGCGCACCCGGGGTTTCATGAGGATGTAATCGCCGTAGCGGCTCAGGAAGTAGGCCTTGATCTGTTCGGGTGATTCCCCCTGTTGCAACCGCTCCCGGATGATCTGGCGCATCTGCGCGGCCAGCGTCGACTGCGACTCCCAGATGTTTTCGGTCTGGCAAATGGCGCAGCGGAGTGTTTTGGCGATCTCCCTGACCTGGTCGTCCAGCGCGGTTTCATCGACCTGCGCGGCCCATGCGACGGGACCGGGAGCGGTGATCACGGCGCCGATGGCAAGGGAGAGCGCAACACCCGCGACGCCAAGGCTGAGGGCCAGGCGGGTCATGATGCGTTCGGGGCCGCCGCGCCCTGCAGGAGCGTCGGCAGCACCTTGTCGGTCAGGAGGGTGTAGGTCGGCCCCACGATCGGCCCGATCTGCTTGTGCCGGATGACGCCCTGCTTGTCGATGATAAAGGTTTCCGGGACGCCGTAGACGCCGTAATCGATCGAAATCGTTCCCTTGAAGTCGCGCACGTGCTGAAACGGCGACCCGTAGACCTCCAGATAGTGCCGGGCGTCATCGAGCTTGTCCTGATAGTTGACGCCCATCATGACGAAATCGGGGTTGCTGCGGAACTGACCGTAGAGGGCCAGCAGATTTTCATGCTCGATGCGGCATTCCTGGCACCACGACGCCCAGAAGTTGAGCAGGACGACCTTGCCGCGATACTGCGCCAGATCGATCGTGGAGCCGTTCACCACGTCGGGACCGACGAACGTCGGCGCCGTCGTGCCGATCAGCACGGTGGGAATGGCGCTTGGATCGCCCCACAAGCCCTTGTAAAAGAGCAGAAAGAGCGCGACCAGGGCGGCGACCAGGGCCAGGTGCCAGCCCCGAAGCTGGAACCGGGCATTGTCGGGCATCAGATTGTTGGGGGGGGTGTTGACGGGGTTGCCGACGGGGTCGCTCACGTGCCGTCCCGCTTGGGCCGGAAGAGATTCAGCAACACGCCGATGCCCATGATGGCGCCGCCGCCCCAGACCCAGAGGACCAGCGGGTTGATCAGGGCGCGGATCGTGGCGCCGGCCGGCGTGACCTCCGGCATGGTCACGAACAATTGACCCATGTTGATCGTGTGAATCGCCGCTTCGGTGGTCGGCGTCATGGAAACATCGTAGATCCGCTTCTGCGGTCGCAATTCGGTGACGAACCGGTCGCCGCGGGTCACCTCCACCACCCCCTCCTGTGCGGTCCAGTTGGAGCCGGTCACGGAGCGGATTTCCTTGAAGAGGAGCGTATAGGGGCCGAGCTGGAGCTGATCGCCGACCTGCATGGAGACCACCTTTTCAGTCTGATAGATCGTCGAGGAAATGATGCCGATGATCAGGATCAGGACGCCGAAGTGGGTGACCAGTCCCGCCCACCGGCGCTGGTTCTTCGCAAAGGCCGTCAGAAAACCGGCGGCGAGGTTGACCCGCTGGCGCGCCGCCCAGAAGGCGGTCAGCCGGCCGAAATCAAACGTGATCGTCGAGGCCACGAAGCCGACCACGGCCAGCCCCCCCAGGGCCAGCGGGCTCCGGATCCCTGCGATCGCGGCCACGGCCAGAAAGCCCAGGCCGACGAACAGAGGGATGAGAAAGTTTTTACGCAGATTCTCCAGCGACGCCTTGCGCCAGGCGATGGAGGGGCCGATCCCCATCAGAAACACCAGCCCCAGCGCGATCGGCATGAAGACGGCGTTGTAGTAGGGCGGCCCCACCGTGACCTTGTCGTTGCGCAGGGTTTCGATGATCAACGGGTAGAGCGTGCCCAGAAAGACCGTGAACATCGCGACGAGGAAGAAGAGATTATTGAAGAGAAAGACCGATTCGCGCGAAACGATCGAATCGAGCTGGATCGGGCTCCGGAGCTTGGGCGACCGTGCGATGAGCGTCCCGAAGGCGACCGACATCACCGTGGCCAGGAAGAGCAGGATGTAGACGCCGCGGCCGGGATCGGTCGCGAACGAATGGACCGAGGTCAGCACGCCGCTGCGGACGAGAAACGTGCCGATCAACGAGAGGGAAAAAGTCATGATGATCAGAAAAAGGTTCCAGACCTTGAACATTTTCCGCTTTTCCTGGACCATCGCCGAGTGCAAAAAGGCGGTGCCCACCAGCCACGGCATGAACGAGGCGTTCTCGACCGGATCCCACCCCCAGTAGCCGCCCCAGCCCAACTCGTAATAAGCCCAGTAGCCGCCCATCAGAATGCCCGTGGTCAGGGCGAGCCAGGCGAAAATTGTCCAGCGCTGTGTGACCTTCAGCCATTCCTCGCCTAAACGTCCGGAGAAGAGGGAGGCCATGGCGAAGGCGAACGGAATCGAAAAGCCGACGTAGCCCATGTAGAGCATGGGCGGGTGCATCACCATCGCGGGGTCCTGCAGCAGCGGGTTGAGGTCCTTGCCGTCGGGCGCCGCGGGGATCATGCGTTCAAACGGGTTGGAGAGGAAGATGATCAGGGCCAGAAAGCCGAACATCAGCGCCGATTCCACCAGAATCAGATAGGGGATCGTCGCGGGTTGCGTCCGCCAGTGGAGCCAGACGGCGGTCGTGCAGAAGGCCGAGAGAATAAAGACCCACAGCAGGAGCGAGCCCTCGTGGCCGCCCCACAGCGCGGCGACGGTGTAGAAGAGGGGCAGTTTGCTGTTGGAGGTGGCGGCGATGTACTTGACCGAAAAGTCACGGGCGAGATAGGAGTAGATCAGCGTCCCCATCGCGATCGCGAGCAGCAGGAAGATGAGCGTGACCGCCTGGCGGCCCAGCACGATCCAGGCGCCGTTGCGGCTTTTCAGTCCGAGGAGCGGCGCGACGATGCCGACGAGCGAGAGCATGAACGCCAGGATGACGGCGACGTGGCCGACTTCGACGAGATCAAAGGTCATCGTAGTCGGGGGAAGATTCCGGCTCTCCCCCCGCCCCCCTCATCGGATGTACGCATTGATCTCATCAAGGATCTATTAACGTTGGTAAAGTCGTGGAAGACGCCGGCTCTTTCCCTGCTCCACGCATCGGAGTTATGCATCAATCTCATTGCGGAGTGGCCGATGGACGCCTGTTGAGAAGCGGCTACTGCGGACGCAACGTTCGCAGAAAATCCTTTTTGGGCATTTCGACCCCGGCCTGTTTCAATTTGATGGGCATGTAATCTTCCGAGTGTTTGGCCATGATCATGTTGGAATGAAACCGGCGCCCCTGGTCCCAGTAGCCTTCGACGACCGCGCCCTGCCCCTCCTTGAACAGATCGGGCGGGATGCCCATAAAACTGACGGGAATGGTGGCGGCCCCGTCGGTCAGTTCGAACGTCATCTCCCGCGAACCGGGCTCCACCTTGAGGCTGTGCTTGACCACCATGCCGCCGACCCGGACCTTTTTGCCGTAATAGTCGGGCGCAAACGCCATCACCTCGGACGGGGTGAAAAAATAGACCAGATTCTGGCCGAAATTGCCGTAGGCCAGATAGCCGAGCCCGCCCAGGACCGCGACGATGCTGATGATCAACCCGATTTTTTTCCCCTTGCTCAACGTTCCGTCTCCGGCTGATAGGCTGTTGTTTCTTTGATCACAGTATACAATATCGCCACCCGTCGTTCCATGCCGAAGAGGAAGAGCGCAAGGGGGATGAGGGCCAGCAGATAGGCCGCCGCGATAAACCCGTAATTCGGGAGCAGGTCGAGCGCGTGGGCCTCGAACCGCTGCGTATCCGGTTTATTGGGGACGGCCGGGCCGGCGGCCCCATTGGCGGCAAGATGGCCGACCACCACCAGGGTTTTCAGCTCGCGGAGATTATCATCCGCGGGGCCGTCGTAGTGGACGAGCAGGTGCGCCTGCTGCCCGGCCAGCTCAAATTCGGCCAGGATCATTGGAATGGTCTTGGGGGGAGTGGCGCCGGGAGCCGTGTCGGACGGCGTGGCGGAGGCCTCCTGGGGGACACTGGTCAAACTCCCGGCCTGGACCATCCCGATCACCCGGACGGTGCCCTCGGCCCGCGCCGCCAGCAACTGTTCAGGCGTGATGGTTTTGACCTCCCGGTCGTAGTGCTGGGCGGCCAGCCAGGCCAGCACGAGGGCGACGCCGATGACCACGGCCCACCGCAGGTAGAACCCCTTCATCGATTGTTCCTCATCATGCAGCGTGGCCGGCCGGGTTTCACAACTGCGCCTTGCTCAGGAGCCGGCCCTTTTTCGCTTCGAGCAGCTGGCGCAGATAGAGCAGCTGGGTCCGGACCATCAGCATGTAGGTGAAGAGCAGCGAGACGCCGACGGCCATGATCGCCAGCGGCAGCAGCATGTCCGTGGAATAACTGACCCCCCGCGGCGAGATGGAGAGGGGCTGGTGCAGCGTGCGCCACCACTCGACGGAAAACTTCACGATGGGCAGGTCGACGCCGCCGACGATCGCCAGAATCGCCGCAAACCGCGCCTGCCGCTCCGGCTCGTCGATGAACATCCGGAGCATCAGATAGCCGATCAAAATGAGCAGGAGCACGGTGAACGAGACCAGCCGGGGGTCCCACGTCCACCAGGTGTTCCAGGTCGGCTTGGCCCAGATCGAGCCGGTGACCAGCGCCGCGGCGGTGAAAAAGACGCCCAGGCCCGCGGCGGCGTGGGCCGCGTTGTCCACCACGGGATCGCGCTTCCACAGGTACCAGACGCTGCAGATGAAGAGCGTGGCGTAGGCGAACAGCGACGTCTGGGCCAGCGGCACGTGCAGATACATGATCCGGACGACTTCACCCTGGTAGTAATCGGGCGGGGATTTCACCAGCCCCAGATAGAGCCCGGCGGTCATGCAGAGGCCGCCGGCCAGGCCGAACCAGCGCTGATACCTGCGCAGCCACAGAATGAATCTGGACATGAGTCAATACCTCAAGCGGGCCGTTTACGCATCCAGCACGAAATCGATGACCCAAAACGACACCACGATGAAAATGACGTCAAACACCAGCAGCAGATCGATCCATGGCCGGTAGAACGCAAAGGGCGCCCCGCCCAGCAAGCCCCGCGTCGCCTCGACCGCGCCGATGAAGACCGGCACCGCCATCGGAAGCAGCAGGATCGGCAACATCACCTCCCGCGCCCGGATTTGCACCGTCAGGGCCGAGAAGAGCGTGCCTAAAGCGGACAGGCCGAGTGTGCCGCCGATCATTATAACCAGAAGCACGGGAAGTTTTTCAAGAATGTCCAGGTTGAAAAAAATGACGAACAGGGGCAGCAGCAGCAGCTCCACGCTGAAGATGAAGATCACATTGGCCAGCAGCTTGCCCAGATAGATCGCCCCCTTTGGAATCGGATTGATCTGCAGCGCCTCGAGGCAGTCGTTTTGCAGCTCGACGGCGAACGATTTGCCCAGTCCGATAATGGCCGTGAACCCGAAGGCGACCCAGATCACGCCGGCGATCAATTCCCGGACGGCCTCCTGGTCGGTGGAAAAGCTGAAACTGAAGATCAAAATCACCGCCAGCGCGAAAAAGAGCATGGAGGAAAAATTCTCGCGGCTGCGCAACTCGCTGAGCAGGTCCTTCCAGATGATCCACCGGATGGCGCTAAAAAAGCTCATGCGTCCCCGTCAGGGCCGTCAGCGGCAGCTCGTGCAGCGCGCCCTGTCGCAGCACGCCGGCCCGGCGGGCCACGTCGGCGACCTTGGCCCGGTCGTGCGTGGTCATGAAGACGGCCGTCCCGGCCCCGGTCGCCTCCCGGATCACCTGGTTGACGAGGGCGATGCCCTTTTCATCCAGGGACGAATAGGCTTCGTCCAGCAGGAGCAGCGGGGGGCGGGCCAGCAGCGCTTTGGCGATGGCCAGCCGTTTTTTCATCCCGGCCGAGAAGTACCGGCTCTTCAGATCGGCGAAGGCGCCGACGCCGACCCGGTCGAGCGCGAGCTTGATGTCGCGGTCGGAGGGCGCCAGCCCGCGCAGCCCCATGGCGAACCGGAGGTTTTCGACCGCGTTCAGCTCGTCGTACAGATGGGAGCCGTGGGCGACCAGGAACAACCGGCCGCGGACGGCGTCGCGATCGGCGACGACATCCTTCCCCATGATCATCAGCCGCCCGCCGGACGGCCGGTGGACGGTGGCGAGGATTTTCAGGAGTGTCGTTTTACCGGCCCCGTTGGGGCCGAAGAGCGCGTAGCAGACGCCGGCCTCCAGTTCGAACGACAGGTCGCGCAGGACTTGAAAATGGTGATAGGATTTGCTGAGCGCTTCGGCGTGAATGACGAGTGAGGACATAGGGGACGGTAGTCAGTAGACAGTAGGCAGTAGGCAGGGAAGTGCCAAGATGATAGCCAGTAGACAGTAGGCTGTAAGGCTCAATATGGCCAACGATTTTGTTCCCCAGCCGCTGTTTTTACTTCCTGCCTACTGGCTACTCTCATTATTCTTTCCTGGCTACTGGCTCCTAAAACAACAACGACCCCACCGACAACGCCGTGCTCAAGGGGGCCAGGTCCTCAACGGTGTCGGCGGTTTTGCCCAACCGGCGCAGCGCATCGGTGGCCGAATTGTAGAGCGCGTCGTCCATGACCAGCTTGCCGAGAGTGCCTTCGCCCTTTTCCACTTTTTTCAGGATCGAATTCAGATTGGTGGCCAGCTCCTTTGTCTCCACGAAGAGCGAATCATCCGTGACGAGCTTGCCGAGCGTGCCCTCGCCGGCCGCGACGCGCTGGGTGATGTCGGCCAGCTTGTCCGTCGCCTCCGTCAGTCGGTTATAGAGCGTGTCATCGGTCACGAGCTTGCCGAGCGTCCCCTCGCCCCTGGCCATCTTCTGGGAGATGGAGTTGAACTGCTCGAAGCTGCCCTTCAGCTCGACGTAAAGCGTATCATCGGTCGCCAGCTTGCCCAGCGTCCCCTTGCCGGCGCGGACGTCGGCCAGCAGGCCGTTCAGGTTGGTCATCGTCTCCTTCAGGCCGCCCTTCTCGCCGCCGATGACCTCATCGAGTGAGTTGAAGAAGCGCTGCTGGTTTTTGTTCAGCGACGTGGCCAGCTCCTGGGTCTCCGCCACCAGCGTGTTCAGGTCGGTCCCTTCCTTGCCGGCGATCCGGCCGCCCGGCGGCAACGGCTGGGCGGCGGGTGTGCCGAAGGTCAGGTCGATGAAATTCGTGCCGAGCAGACTGGCGAACTTGATCGTGGCCGTGGTGTCGGTCTTGATGACGGTGCCGGCATTGACGCGCAGGGAGACGTCGATGGCGTTGTCGGCCACGCGTAAACCGGTGACGGCGCCCACGTCGACGCCGGACAGCCGCACCGGGTCGCCGATCCTGAGGCCGTTGGCCGAGTGAAAGGAGGTGGTGTAGGTCACGCCCGGCGAGAGGAAATTGAAGCCGCCCAGCAACTCGTAGACCACCAGCAGGGTGGCGACGCCGAGGATGAAAAACAATCCGACTTTGACCTGGGCTGATGACTGCACCGTGTTCTCCCTTCTGGCCGTCTGATCCGACGGCCGACCGTCCATTCACGCGATTGTACTACAAATCAGTGTCACGGGCGATGCGGCTGTTGTGGCGCCGGATTTTGATTGGCAATAAACCGCTGCACGATCGGGTTGGGATCGGCGCGAATGGCCTCGGGCGAGCCGTCCGCGATGATCCGCCCCTCGTGGATCATGGCGATCCGGTCGGCGATGGCAAACGCCATCCGCAGGTCATGGCTCACGATCAACGATGTCAGATGCAGGCGCGCCTTCAGATCGACGATCACCTGGCTGATGGTGTCGGAGACGAGCGGGTCGAGCTCCGACGTCGGCTCGTCGTAGAGGATCAGGTCGGGATTCATGGCGAGCGCGCGGGCGATGGCGACCCGCTTTTTCATGCCGCCGCTCAGTGTCGACGGCATGAGCGACGCCGTGCCCTCCAGCCCCACCATGGCCAGCCGCTCCTGCACGACGGCGTCGACCTCCCGGCGGGAAGGGAAGACGCGGTGTTCAACCAGCCAGAGGCCGACGTTCTCACCGACCGTCATCGAATTGAAGAGCGCAGAGGACTGGAAGATCATTGCCACCCGGTAGCGCGCCCGCATGGCGGGGTCGGTGCTGGCCAGGCCGCCGACCATGATCGTCCCCTCGTCCGGGGTTTCCAATCCAATAATGTGGCGGAGGAGCACGCTCTTGCCCTGACCGCTGCCGCCGATGATGACCAGCGTTTGCCCTGGTGGGACGACCAGCTCGACGCCGTTGAGCACCGGCTTGTCGCCGTAGCGACGCCGGAGGCCGTGGATGTCGATGCCGACCGGCGTCGATTCATGGTACCGAGCCCCGGCATCCGTGGCCGCGGGCGGCCGGCGTGGCGTGAACAGCCCCATCGTCCGCCTACAGAAACAGCACCCGGGTGACGATGTAATCGAAAATCAGAATCAGCACAAACGAAAAAACGACCGCCTTGGTGACCGACTGGCCCACCTCCCTTGGCCCGCCCTTGGTCCCCAGTCCGACGTAGCAGCAGGTGGTGGCGATGATGATCCCGAAGACCATCGCCTTGATCAGGCCGTTGACGACGTCGTCAAAATCGACGACGTCGGTCAGGTTGCGCATGTAGATCCGGAAGGGGATGTTGATCCGGTGGTTGACCGCCGAGACCACGCCGCCGCCGATCCAGCCGACGACGTCGGAGTAGATGACCAGCACCGGCAGGACGACAACGGTTGACAGCAGCCGGGGCATCACCAGAAAACGGACCGGGGAGATGTTCATCGTCTTGAGCGCATCAATTTCCTGGTAGACGCTCATGGCGCCGATTTCCGCCGCCATCGCCGAGCCGACCCGGCCGGTGAGCAGGATGGCCGTCATGACCGGCCCCAGTTCCTTGACCATCGACACTCCGACGATGCCGCCCAGAGTGCCCTGGATGCCGAAGTCGGCCAGGGCGTCGCCGGTTTGCAGCGACAGCACGCCGCCGATGAAGAGCGAGATCATCGCGGTGATCGGCAGCGTGGCCGCGCCGATCTCGGCCATCTGCGCGAGGATCTTCGGCAGGTGAAGCGGCGCCAGCCTGCATTCCCACGCGGCGGCCGCGAGGAGAAAGAGCGCCTCCCCCGTGGCGCGCAGCGCCTGCTCGATGACGACCAGCAGCCCGTTCACGGCGTCCGTCCGATCGGGTCGGCGGGATCACCCCGGCCAGCCGGGGCGTCCGTGGATGGGCCGGGCGCGGCGTCTGGTTGGGGCGGCTCGGATCTTGTCCAGTGGATCGACGGCAAGAAAAAGAAGCGGAGCCGCTGCTCCCGCTCGGTGGCCGTCCATCGGAACAGGCCCCACAGCAGCGAGAACTCCGCGGCGTCCGGATTGCGGTTGTAGGTCGCCAGACTCCAGAGCGGCGAGTAGTTGCGCGTGATCGGCTCGGTGTTCAAGAAGGGCTCGATGGGCGCGAGCGTTTGAAAGCGGACGATGCCATCGGGCGTTTTATTATAGGTAAAGAGCGGCCACAGATCAATCCGGCGGCCGTCGGATTTGTTCGCTTGTTGAGTCCGGACGTCCGAATAGAGCAGCAACAGCAGCCGGTCGCGATCGCGCCGCCAGTCGGGGCCGATCTCGCTGGTGGAGTGATAGAGCGGCCAGAGGATGATTCGCGATGACGTTTTGACCGACTGCGTTTTGCCGAGCAGGTCGACCGTTCGCGTGCGGAACTCCTCGCTGTAGAAGGGGAAGACGCGCCGGATGCGTTTTTCATCTCCCGAACCGAACTGGATCAGGGGCCATGGAAGGGCCCACTCTTCATAGTGGGTTTTAGTGTTGACCACATGGCCGAACGATATGGGCCAGAACGCTGGCCAAGACCACCAAGAGGAAGTTTCATCAGCTGTTTGCGAGGAGTTGTAAAACGGAAAGATGATTATCCGCTCCACGTGTTCATCCGTGTTGAGATGGAGTCGCTGTTGAATGAAGAAGGGCCAGAGTACAAAACGTTCCTCTTTGATGCCTTCTTGAATCAATTCCCCGTAGAGCGGCCAGAATCTCCACCCGTGCGCGGGGGGCGCGCTCTCGGATGCAGCCGTGGCCCAGCCGAAGAAGGGCCAGAGGACGAAACGGCGGGCGATCTGGTCCCGTTCCAATGACAGCCAGAGTGGGAAGAGGAGATAGTCAATCCGGTCGTTCCACAGGACGTGGTGCAATGAACCATAGAGCGGGAAGACCGACACCTCGCTCGGCTCCCCCGGTGGCCCCGATTCGTAGAAGAAGAGGGGGAGGAGCGGACTGATTTTCAAACCGAAGCCGGATGGATTGCCGGCATGTGTGGCGGTTGACCAGGAGAAGAGTTGAAGAACCTGCCCGTCGGTTCCGACGGGACGCCGATGATAGGTGACGAGCGGATAGAGCAGGTCGAATTCACCATAGCCGGTTTCGTCATTGCGCAGGGAGGAAAACAGCGGCCGCACGCCCCATTCCAGCCGGGAGGGACGCCGGTCGTAAAAAAAAATCGGTCCGGCAAGCTGGCCGACGGTTCCTCCGAAGGGCGAGGAGGACGCCACCCGCAGGACGGGAGCGAACTCGACGCCGGCCCATGCCGGCGTGCACCAGCCCGGCATGACAGCGAGCGTGACAAAGAGCACGGTTCCACCGATCAGGCGGCGGCTGAGGCGCCCGAATCCCATCGCGGTCAACCGCGACGCCCGGTCATTGGCGACTCCACGTACCGGCGCGCCGTCCGGCTGCCCGCGCTGCAGGTGATTTCATACGGAATCGTTTGCGCCCAGGCGGCCAGCTCCTCGGCCGTCACGCGGTCGCGCTCCTGTTGTCCCAGCAGGACGACCTCATCGCCGATTTGGGCCATCGGATGGCCGGTCAGGTCAATCATCGTCAGGTCCATCGAAATCCGGCCGACGACGGGCGCCCGGCCGCCGGCGTGCAGGCAGAAGGCCTGATTCGACAGCAGCCGGGAGTAGCCGGAGGCGTAGCCGACGGGCAGCAGGCCGATCAGGCTCGGCCGTTTGGTGGTGAACGTCCGCCCATAGCCGAGCGAACGGCCGGCCGGCAACCGTCGCACATGGGCGATGCGGGTCGTCCAGCGCATGACCGGTTCCAGCTCAACGATCCCACGGCACGATGGGGAGGGCAGGAGGCCATAGAGCGCCAATCCAGCCCGGACCATCTGCAGCCGGCTCTCCGGCCGCGTGAGCAAGGCCGCGCTGTTGGCGGCATGGGCGATGAAGGGCACCCGTTCCGGACGATTGGGTGCAATCCGGTTCAGCAGGGCACGAAAACGATCGAGCTGTTCCGCCGTATAGGCGGATTCAGCCGCGTCGGCCTCGGCAAAATGGGTCATGATCCCTTCGACGCGCAGTTCCGGCGCAAGCCGCGCCCGTTCCAGGAGGGAAAGACACTCCTCCGGTGGCAGCCCGAGCCGTCCCATGCCGGTGTCCGCTTTGAGATGAATGGCCGCCGGCTTGCGCGTCGTCGTGCGCACGGCCTTTGTGAGGGCTTCGAGCTGGCTGTCGCGGCAGATGACCGGCGTCAGCCGGTGGGTGACCGCGTCAGGAGCCTCCGCTTCATCCATGACGCCCATCACCAGGATGGGGCAACCCAGACCGGCTTCGCGCAACGCGAGCCCTTCCGCCACCGTGGTGACGCCGAGCCGCGTGGCGCCGCCGGCGAGCCCGGCTCGGGCGACTTCGATCATGCCATGGCCGTAGCCGTCGGCCTTGACCACGGCCAGCAGCTCGCACGCGGGGCCGATCAGGGAGTTGAGTGCGGACGCATTGCGACGGAGCGCGCCCAGATCGATCTGAATCTGACCGGTCGGTGTCGGAGCACGACCGGCGGCCGTGCGGGAGGGAATGGTGGAACGGGACCGGTCCGGACGCCGACGCCGCGCCGGGCCGGCCTTAGAACTCGAGGACTTCTTTTTCCTTCTTCTTGACGGCGTCATCAATTTTGACCGAGGCCTGATCGGTCAACTTCTGAATCTCCTGCTGGGCGGCGCGCAGGGCGTCCTCGGAGAGCGGCGCGCCCTTCGTCTGTTTCAGGCCGTCGTTGGCGTCGCGGCGCAGGTTGCGGATGATGACCTTGGCGTCCTCGCCCATCTTGCGGACGACCTTGACCAGTTCCTTCCGGCGTTCCTCCGTCAGCGGCGGCAGCGACAGCCGGATGACCGTGCCGTCGTTGTTGGGCGTCAGCCCCAGCGTCGAGCCCAGCAGCGCCTTCTCAATCGCCGGGATCAGGGCCGGCTCCCAGGGCTGGATTGTCAACTGGCGGCTGTCCGGTGTGGAGAGCGAGGCGACCTGTTTGAGCGGCTTGGGCGTGCCGTAATAATCGACCATGATGCCGTCAAGCAGGGTCACGGAGGCCCGGCCGGTCCTGACGCTGCCGAGCTGCTGGACGAAATGGGCGATCGCCTGGTCCATCTTGGTGCGCGCCTGCTGGGCGGCCGGTCCGCTCATCGGCCCCCCTTTTCTTGGCGTCCCCCGTCCACGACCGTGCCCAGCGGCTCGCCCTGGACGACCCGGCGAATGTTGCCTTTTTCCTTCACGTTGAACACGATGATCGGGACGTTGTGATCCATGCAGAGGGTCACGGCCGTCGCGTCCATCACCTTGAGGTTTTTCTCGAGGACGTCCTGATACGCCAGCCGGTCAAATTTTTTCGCGGTGGGATGCTTGACCGGATCCCGTTCAAAGACGCCGTCCACCTTGGTGCCCTTCAGAATCACCTGCGCGCCGATCTCGGTGGCCCGCAACGCGGCGGCGGTGTCGGTGGAGAAGTAGGGGTTGCCGGTGCCGCCGGCGAAGATGACCACGCGTTTTTTCTCCAGGTGGCGGATGGCCCGGCGGCGGATGTAGCTCTCGGCCAGTTGGCGCATTTCAATGGCGCTCTGCAGCCGCGTGACGACGCCGAGCTGCTCCAGAAAATTCTGCATCGCCATGCCGTTTAGGATCGTCGCCAGCATGCCCATGTAGTCGGCGGAGGCCCGCTCCATCCCCATCGCGCTGGCCGTCGTGCCGCGGAAGATATTCCCGCCGCCGATCACGAGGGCCACCTCGACGCCCAGATCGACGACTTCCTTGATCTCGGTGGCGACCGTCCGGAAGACCTCCGGGTCGAGCCCCTGGCCGGCCGGCCCGGCCAACACCTCGCCGCTCAGCTTCAGCATGACGCGGCGATAGGGGGTCGGCATGGGGGGTGGCGGTGCGTGGTTACGACGCGCCCAGTTGGTAGCGGGTGAAGCGCCGCACGGTGATGTTTTCACCGAGTTTGGCGATCGTCTGCTTGATCAGATCGCCGACGGTGACGGCGGTGTCCTTGATGTAGGGCTGATCCAGCAGGCAGATCGAGGCGCAGAATTTGTCGAGCTTGCCTTTCACAATCTGCTCGATGATCTGCGGCGGTTTGTCCTTGACCTGGGCCCGGTAGATCGCCGCCTCCTGCTCCAGCCGGTCGGCGGGAATGTCCTCACGGCGGACATATTCGGGGGGCGGCGAACTGGCTGCCACCTGCATGGCGAGCGCTTTGACGAGCTGCTGAAAATCGTCCGTCCGGGCGACGAAGTCCGTCTCGCAATTGACCTCGATCAGAACGCCCAGCTTGGCCCCGGCGTGAATGTAGGTGCCGATGACGCCGTCCGACGCGGTGCGACCGGCCTTCTTGGCGGCGCTGCTGATCCCCTTTTCGCGCAGGTGGACGATGGCCTTTTCCAGATCTCCGCCGGTTTCACGCAGCGCGGCCTGGCAATCCAGCACGCCGGCGCCGGTGCGCTCACGCAGTTGTTTAACGAGCTGGGCGCTGTTCGCGGGCATGGTCGTCGGGGTTCCCATCAGGAGGCCGGCTGGCCGGCGACGGCCGCTTCGGCCTCGGCCGGTTCGGCCGCGGGCGGCTTCACGATCGCCTTGATCTGCTGGTCGCGCCGCTGGCTGGCGAGTTCCTTGCCTTCCAACACCGCGTCGACGAAGCGGGAGGTCATCAGCTTGATCGCCCGGATTGCATCGTCGTTGGCGGGGATCGGGTAGGTGATCGGAGCCGGATCGCAATTGCTGTCGACCAGGCTGATCACGGGGATCCCCAGGCGGGTCGCCTCGGCCACGGCGATGTATTCCTTCCGCGTGTCGACCACGTAAATCGCCCCGGGCAGGCCGGACATGTTGCGCACGCCGCTCAGATAGCGGTCCAGGCGGAGCCGTTCCTTTTCCATCCGGGCCACTTCCTTCTTGAACAGCCGGGCGTGGGTGCCGTCGGTTTTGGCCCGTTCCAGGACATTGAGCCGGTCGACGCTTTTGCGGATCGTCTGAAAGTTGGTGAGCATGCCGCCCAGCCAGCGCTCGACCACGTAAAACATGCCGCAGCGCTCCGCCTCCTCCTTGATCGTCTGCTGGGCTTGCCGCTTGGTGCCGACGAAGAGAACCGTCTGGCCTCCCGCCACGGTGCGCGTGATGAACCGGCAGGCTTCGTCGAACCGGGTGAGCGTCTGTTGGAGATCGATGATGTGAACGCCGTTGCGTTCACCGTAGAGGAAGCGTTTCATCTTGGGGTTCCACCGCTTGGCCTGATGGCCGAAGTGGACCCCCGCTTCGAGCAATTCCTGTAGCGTGGGTTGTGCCATTTTCCGTGCTCCTTCTGTTCGGGTTATTCCTCTGTCTGCGTCCTGCTCGGCGTTCAGCCGGTGAATGGCGGACCGGCCACCCACGCCGACTTTTCACAGACATGAGAAGTGTGTGGTGCGCGGGAACGATACCATATCGTCCGGGCGATTTTCAAGAAAAGGGGACAGGCTGCTTTTTCATCCAAGATACCCACTGAGTGATACCGAAAAAGTAGCCTGTCCCCTTTTCTTACGTGCGGTAGTGTGCGTTGATCCGGACGTAGGCGTCGGTCAGATCGGACGTCCAGACGGTCGCCCGCCCCCGGCCCCGCCCGACGGTAATTCGGACGGAAATCTCACGGTCATGGAGCACACGGGCGGCCCGCCGTTCCACGGCCAGGCCGGCGCTTTGCCCGCCGCGGACCATCGTGACCGGCCCGAAGGCGATCGACACGTCCCGCTCCCGGACGGCCTCACCCGAGGCCCCGAGCGCGGCCATGATCCGCCCCCAGTTCGGATCCTCCCCATACATGGCGGTTTTGACCAGCGGCGAACGGGCCACGGCCATCGCCATGGCGCGGGCCTGCGCCGGTGTGGCGGCGCCCTGCACCGTGATCTGGACGATCTTTGTGCCCCCTTCGGCGTCCCCCACCATCTGCAAGGCGAGTCGATGACAGGCCTCGGTCAGCAGGAGGCGGAACTGCCGGTAGGCCGCGCCGCCCGGGCGCAAGGCCGGGCCGCCCGCGCCGCCCGTCGCCAGGCAGAGGACGAGATCGTTCGTGCTCATATCATCGATCGTAATAGCGTGAAACGACCCATCGGCCGCCTCGGCCAGCGCGCGCCGGAGCAGGGGGGCGGACAGCGGCGCATCGGTGGCTAAAAACGCCAGCATCGTGGCCATGTTGGGATGGACCATTCCGCCCCCTTTGGCGATGCCGCCGATCCGGATGAGCCGTCCGCCGATCCGGCTCTCTAACGCGACCGCTTTGGGGCGGGTATCGGTGGTCATGATCCCCCGCGCGGCCTGACGGCCTCCCGTCGGCGACAGCGCGGCCGCCAATCGGGGCAGCGCCCGGCGAATGCGATCGATCGGCAGGGGCACGCCGATCACGCCGGTGGAGGCGACGGCGACGTGCGTCACGGCCACGCCGAGCAGGCGCGCGGTCTCCCGTGCCATGATCTCGGCATGGCGCAGCCCTTGCGCGCCTGTGCAGGCGTTGGCGTTGCCGCTGTTGATGATGATCGCCTGCAGCCGGCCTTTACGCAGATGACGTCGGGTCACATGCAACGGCGGCGCTTGAAACCGGTTGCGGGTGAAGAGCCCGGCGGCGACGGCCGGCCGGTCGGTGACGATCAGCGCCAGGTCGGGTTTGTTGACCGGTTTGATTCCGGCCCACAGGCTGGCGGCCCGTATGCCGTCCACGGCTGTCAGGCCACCCCGAATAGCCTGGATTCGCATCACGAAACCGTCGTCAGGCAATCTGGCCGGGCAGATCGAGCCCCAGCGTCTCGGGCCAGCCCATCATGAGGTTGAAGTTCTGCACCGCCTGACCCGCCGCTCCCTTGCCCAGATTGTCGATGGCCGAGGTAATGACCGCCTGCCTGGAGCCGGGCGGCACGGTGACGCCGATGTCGCACAGATTGGTGCCGCGCACATATTTGGGATTGGCCGCGCCGTCGGTGCGGATCCGGATGAACGGCGCCGTGGCGTACGCGTCCCAATAGAGGCGGCGTAGTTGCGCCGTCGTCAGCGCGCGGCGGAGCGGGACATAGATCGTGGCGAGCAAGCCCCGGCTCATCGGTATCAGATGGGGCGTGAACACGACCGACAGGCGGCGGCCCGCCAGCCGCCCCGCCTCCTGGTCAATCTCCGGCGTGTGACGGTGCGTGCCGATCTGGTAGGCCTCCAGACTTTCGTGCGTCTCAGGCAGTTGAAATGCCAGGTTGGCGCTGCGGCCCGCGCCCGACAGCCCCGACTTCGCGTCGATGATGATCGGGCACTTCGCAGAGGCCAGCCCGCTCTGCAGCAGCGGCGCCAGCCCCAGCAGGGCCGCGGTGGGATAGCAGCCGGGATTGGCCACGAGCCGGGCGGAAGCGATTTCCTCCCGGTGCCATTCCGGCAGGCCGTAGACGCTCCGGCGCAGCCACGCCGGCCGTTGATGGCGCCAGTGGTACCAGCGTGGATAGAGACGCGGATCGTGCAGACGAAAGTCGGCGCCCAGGTCGATGACGCGGCGGCCGGCCGCCAGCAGCCGGGCGACCACGTTGGTCGATTCCCCCGGCGGCAGCGCGACGAAGACCACGTCGGCCTGCCGGGCGACGGCGTCGGGCTTGACATCGTGATCGTCACCCGCGGGTGGCCGCTCAACAGCCGGAGCAGTTCCGCCCCCGTGTAGCCGCTGGCGCCGATGATACCGACCCGGACGAGCGATTCGATGGCCGCTTTGGTCCGCCGGGTTCCCTGTGGTGATCCTCTTAGCATGGTCACGTCCTTCTATTGTAGGGGCTCACATCGAAGGAGGGGGACAGAATTGAATTCTGTCCCCGCTTTGGGAGCCTCCCCCTCACACTTTCCGCCTCTGGCGGATTGCTCGCTGCCCCCGGACTTGCCCGGGGGGATCTATTCAGGAAACGGGATATAAAAAAAGGGAAGGTCAACAAGACCTTCCCCGACGCGTCGATTCCAACGAATGCCTTACCGTTTCGAATACTGGAACCGCCGTCGGGCTCCTTTCTGCCCGTACTTTTTCCGTTCCT
>JACQCE010000094.1 GCA_016201765.1 Nitrospirota bacterium | reverse complement strand
TACCCGATCGAATCGACCGAGCAGATCGCCAAGATCATCGCCGAGACGGAGCAGGGCATCGATTACGAGGAGCGTTTTTGGCGGCGGCGAATGGGCACGGAACGGGATCTGGCGCACGCCATCACCCACGCCGCCTGCGCGATGGCCAGCGACCTGGGCGCCACCGCCATATTGACACCGACCACAAGCGGGGGGACCGCCCGGCGTGTCGCCAGCTACCGGCCCGGTTCGCCGATCATCGCCGTCAGCCCCAATCCCGCCACCGTGCGGCAGTTGATGCTCTGCTGGGGGGTCTATCCGATCCTGGTGGAGAACTTCACGACGACCGATGAAATGATCGCCCGCGCCAAGTCGGCGGCGCTGGATCGCGGCCTGGCCAGGGCCGATGAGATGGTGATCATCACGTCCGGCTCGCCCGTCGGGGAATCGGGCACGACCAACCTGATCAAGGCGGAACGATTATAAATCTGGCAGGGGCGCGGCGCGCCGTGCCCCTACTTCATAATCCCTTTAACAATTCCTGCTTCTTCGCCTCATAATCCGCGTCGCTGATCAGCCCCTCGTCGTGCAGCTTCTTCAGCTGTCTGAGCTTGTCTTCCAATGGGGTGGGCAACGGGGAGGCCACGGGCGGTGGCACGGGCGCCGGCGCCGCGGCGGGTCCGGGGCTTGATGCGGGTGCAGGGGCTGCGGCCGATTCCACCGCCGCGGGGGATGGCGGCGCATTCAAGGCCAGCACCACGCCGCTCCGGCGGTCCGACGAGCCGAATATTTTGTTGAACCAGCCCTCTTCGCCGCCCAACCGCTCCTGCCCCGCGCCGACGACCAGTTGATACGTCCCCTCCGGGTAGGCATAAAGCGGGTTGTCCCTGGCCGCCGAGGCCGACACGTACGGACGTCCCGACGCCTGATCGCTCCACAACGCCGTATAGCGATAGTTGGCGAGCACGACGACCAGCGTCTCCTTCCGGACATAGACCCCGCCCGATGTGACGCGCAACTGCTCATGGGATTCCGGGGCGTTGAAATAAAAGAGCACCATTTCCTCCGGCGCCGCCTTGGCCAGCGCCGTGGAGAGCTGCGTGGAGAGCAGATCGAGCTGCGCGTCGCTGAACGCACGGAACGGCTTGTCGGAAAAAATGACCGACAACAACCCCGTCCGCTTCCGCACGGCGACGGAGGCCAGCAATTCTTTCAACCGGCCGGGTGGAATCTCGGCGGGATGATCGAACCGTTCCTTCGCATCGACACGATCCAGCCGCACGAAGGTCTCGGTCTTGCCGGCCTCCCCCTCCTGATAAATCGACCGCGTCATCCGCGGCGCGGCGCAACCGACACTCCAGAGCGCCACGCCCACCGCCAGCCATCCAATCGTCCGGTACCGTCTCATTCAGTCCTTCTCCCCCTTGTTGGATTCTGATACGTCCTTCAACGCCCGCGCCACCGCTTCTTTCAATCCGGGCAGTCCTGCGTTGTGCCGGATCGCGCCCGCGATCTTTTCCACCCGGGCCTGTTGCGTGAGCTGATCGTCCCGCTCCCGCAGACCAACCAGCCTGGCAAACGCATCGGGATACCAGTCACGCAGCGGCGTCTCGGCGGCAAACAATCCGGCGATCAGATGGGCCGGATCGGGATCGGCCAATCCTGCCAATCCTGCCACAAGGAAGGTGCGATCGTCAAAGAGAATGACCTGGCCGGGCCGTGCGGTCAACTGAATGATGGAGAGAATCCGCTTGCCCTTCGCCTCGCTCCAGTCATGCAGCAACCCGGGAAAGCGCTTGGCAAACGCCACCTTCTCCATGTTCGCCTGCCATTTTTCCTGCGGTTCCATCGTCACACGGGTCGCTTTTTCTTTCCCTCTCCCCCCTTGCGGGGGAGAGGGTAGGGTGAAGGGGGTAATGCCGAGGGGGGCATACCGACAGGCGCATGCACCAGCTCCAACAAATTCTCGTCCGGATCGAGAAAATAGAGGCAATGATGATCGCCCCAGTCGATCGGATCGTGAAACGGGACGCGCCGCTCCTCAAACAGCTTCTTCGACTGCCACAATTCGTCTTTGGACACCAGAAACGCGTGGTGTGACTTGCCCCGAGGGTCTTTCAACTGTGCCGTTCCACCCGGCCTTCGCGCGCGATTCTCAAAGAGCGCGATCCGCTGCGGGCCGCATTGAAGCAAGAGTTGATCGGCCAGGCGCATACAAACATCCATCCCCAGGAGGCCGACGTAAAACTGCTCAGCCCGCTTGAGATCGCTCACTTCGATCCCGACGTGGTCGACCTGGAGGATCTTGAAGAATCCGGCCTTCACAGGCGGGGCTGCTTCGACCCGAGCGGAAGAAGGCTCATTGTTATTCGCCCGCTTGCCCCGCCTTGACAGGCGTGGCTTGTGCTTGCTGTCCGGGTTCATCCCTGATCCGGGGCCCCGGGCATCGATGACTTCTTGTATTCCGTGCGCAGTTCCGATTGCAGCCGCCCCATCCGGTAACTCTGCCGGTTGACGAACGTCGCATGCTCGGCCAGCGTGGGATGGACCGCCTCCACCAGCCGCCACAGCTCCTGCACCAGCCGCCGGTAGTCGGGATGGCCCTGCGGCATCGTCCGCAGCTCCGCAATGTGATAGAGCTCGCGCAGATTGACCGTCATCATCCACCGGACGCGATAGGCGAACGGGACGACATACTGCGCTTCCATAGGATGATCATGGGCGATGAATCGATAAAGGTCCGCCGCCCCGTCCATGGCGCGGGCGAACTCGCCGTCGAAGCCGCACTCGGCCAGCTCGGCCGGCATGTCGTAGCCGTGCGAGACGGTAAATGCCTGCCGTTCCTTCGTCACGATCCGATGCCGGTGCAGATCGCGGTAGCTGCCGATGTTGCAACAGAGATCAAACGTGTACGTCACCTGCTCCAGCGCCCGGCCCGGCTTGTCGCGCCGGTGGCGGCGGCCGCCCAGTGCGTCAGCCAGCAACTGCCGGCGGGCGTCGAGATCCATTCGCGCAACCTGCCCGCGCAACGCGGCCAATGGTTGATGGCTGTGGGGGTAGAGCAGCGCCGCCAGCGCCTTCTCCTCCGCCTGCGGATCGTAATCGACCAGCGTGACGCCGAATGGCTGCGGCGCGATCATGGCCGGCTCCATCCGGCCGGCCGACCGCCGCACCGCCCCGGCCGACTGCTGCCAGTAGGGATTGGGCTGCGCCCGTTTCACAAACGACGGGATCAGGCCGTTCAACTCCCGGTGCATCGCGTCGGCCAATCCCCGCATTTCGGCGAGCGGCGACGAATGGCTTTTGTTCAACAGATGCTCGAAGGCCTGGCCGACGCCGAAGAGGCCGACGTTGGTCTTCGTTGCCATCGGCAGGTAGCCGCGCAACAGATCGCAGGCGTGCGCCCGGACGGTCGCGCGATAGGCCCGGTCGGCCCATTGCCGGTCCGCCTCATCGGTCAACGCTTGATAGCGCACCGGCTCACCGCTTTTGGGATGCGTGAACTCCATCGACCCGAGCGGCATCGCCCGTTCGACATGGGCCAGCATCGGGTCCATCTGCTTTGCATAAGTGTCGAAGAGTTGTGCCATCAGCGCGCGGTACCGCTCCGCGTGGGGCGAGGCAACGATCGCCGGCTCTTCAACAAACAGATAACGGCCCTGCGTGTCCTTGCGATCGAACCGCACGTAGCGGGTCGATTTTTCCAGCGGGGCGATGCCGATCCGGGCGTCTTCGATCAGGTTCGCCGCGACGTTTGAAATGTTCTCGCAGGCCAGATGGGCGCCGCCGAGCTGCGCGACCGAATCGTCCCCGTAGCCGATCAGCACCCGGTCGTAAAACTCCCGGGCCTTCTTGAGCGACGCGTCGTCTTCTTGAACCGCTGCCGTCCGGCAGGCGTCCAGATTGGAGGCAAACTCCTCCAGAAAGACTTCCCGCAGACTCTTGGCCGACCGGCTGTAACGGGAGAAGAGGGCCCCCGCCACCTCCTGCGGCAGCTTCAAGCCGAACACATCACGATCAAGATTGGTGAAAAAGGGCGCCAGCCGGGCCTGGTCGTCTGGAGTAAAGGGGGAAGGAGCCATGACTGGGATTCGTGCGCCTCATTATAGGGAAATCGACGGCCCCAGTAAAGCGCAATGAGATGAAGGGCCAGGGTCAAGGGTCCGGGGGCCGGGAAAATCACAGGCATTGTCATTGCTTGTTTTCCCTGGACCCTGGCTACTGGCCCTTGGACCCTACCACTCCTCATTGACTCACCAGCTCATTTTGGCTATAACTGGCTCGGCCCCCTACACACATGCCCTCCACCACCGCCATAATCACCAAGGCCAGCCGCACCAACTTCTATTACGCGTTTCTCTTTCTCCCGAAGGCCCAACGGGAGGCGCTCTACGCCGTCTACGCCTTCTCCCGTCTGGTCGACGACGCCGTCGATCAGGCCGTCTCGCCCCTGGCGGCCGAGGAGGCCGTCGCCTACTGGCGCAACGAGCTGGCCAACGTGTACGGCGGCAAGCCGGAAGAGCCGGTGGCCCGGCAACTGGCGGAGACGGCCAAACGGTTTCGAATCCCGAGGGACTATTTCGACGCGCTGATCGATGGGGTCGAGATGGATCTGACCCGGACGCGCTACGAGACCTTCGAGCAGCTCTCCCACTACTGCTACCGGGTGGCCTCGGTCGTCGGCCTGATCTGCATCGAGATCTTCGGCTACCGGAACCCCGCCACCAAGGACTACGCCATCGCGCAGGGGATGGCGTTCCAGTTGACCAACATTCTGCGCGATATTAAAACCGATGCGACCAAAGGTCGCATCTATATTCCCCAGGAGGAGCTGGCCCGGTTCGGCTACGGCGAGGCGGAACTGCTCGCCCATCGCTATACCGACGCGTTCGTGGAGCTGATGGCGTTTCAGTGCGAGCGGGCGCGGGCCTATTACGACAAAGCCGCCGGCCTGCTGCCGGTTGAAGAGCGCCGGTCGATGCTGGCGTCGGAAATCATGGGCGGGATTTACCGGCGTTTGCTGGACGAGATCGAGGCGAGGTGTTACAACGTCTTCGACGAAGAGATTCGCCTGTCGGCGCCGACCAAGCTGCTGATCGCCCTGCGTGTCTGGGCGGGCAATCGGTCACGACGTTAAGACGGATGGGGACAGATTTGAAATCTGTCCCCACGCCACGGGCTATCTTCGTACCCGCCGTAAACGCCGCAGCCACCATAATCCGGCGGCCGCGCCCATCACGATCGGCAGGCCGAGGTCAAATCGTCCCAACCGGCCGAATGAATGAAACGGGCCCCCAAACGATCCCATATTGCAACCGTTTGGTTGATCGTCTTCAAGACTGAGAAGAAATCCGTCAATGGTCGGTTGGCTGGACCCGTCCAATCCAAGATGGCCCTGCAGCGGGTTGGCCGTGGTATTCATATCGGTTGAGTTGGTGCTCCCGACAATATGGGCGACTCCGACATCCACGACAATGGCCCGGCCGACGTCATCGCCGTCCCCTCCCCAGTATGTCGAATAGTTAAGCTGCCAGTTGGGCTCCAATCGCGTCACGAACGCATCGTGGGCCCCGCCACCGTACCCGTTCTGGGCGGTATTCAAGGTTGGGAAATCGGCCGCTGAAGCGGTTTCCCCCGTCACATAAATAAAATCCTCCGGGCTGAGCGCAATGCCATGGCCCACGTCATCCTCGCTCCCGCCCAGATAGGTCGAATAATCGAGATTTTTTCCTGACGAGTCCACCCTGGCGATAAACGCGTCCAAGTTCCCAGCTTGCGGGTTCCCGTTTTTATCCGGTTGCAGTGCATCTGCCGTGACAGGGAATGTTGTCGAGTCGGTCTCCCCCGTCACATAAGCCCGGACGTTGGTGTCGACGGTCACGGCACGGCCGACGTCAGCCCCGTCTCCACCCAGATAGGTCCAGTACAGAAGCGTCCTGCCATCCGCGGAAAATCTGGCCACCAAGGCATCGGAGACGCCGCCTCCATAGACCGACTGAAACGGCGGCGAGGCTGGAACAATGGTGAACGGTCCCGAATTGGTCGAACCGGTCACAACGGCCGTTCCATCAAATCCGACGGCCAGGGCCAATCCTTCATCGGTCCCCTTGCCGCCAAAATAGGTGGAAAAGATCAACGCGGTGCCAGCCGCATTCAGCCTGGAAAGAAATACGTCCTTTCCCTTCTCCTCTCCCCCCCCGTTTTTGTCCTGCAGCGGGACGTGCGTGGGGAAATCGCCCGATTCCGTCGTGCCCACCACATAGGCCGAAGTGCCGCTGATTTTGATGCCGTTGCCCTGATCAGCGCCGGTGCCGCCCAGATACGTGGCGTACGCCACGGTCCCTCTCGGGTCGAGCTTCGCCACAAAGGCATCGGACAAACCGCCCGGCGCAAGCTGGTAGGCATAGGTATTGGTTGTGGAATCATTCGGAAAAACGGGAAAGTCGTTTGCCTTCGTGAAGCCCGTCAGATACGCCGAGCCGCTGCCGTCCACATCAAGGCCCAGCGCCTGGGTATCGTCGCTTGTGCCGCCGAGGTACGCGGAATACGTGACCGCCGTGCCCGCGGCATTCAATCGGGTAAGAAAAGCATGGGTCACCCCGTTAAGCAGAGTGCCCGATACGGGGAAATTATCTGAATCCGTAAAACCCGCCAGAAAGATGTCCCCATTATCGATGTTCACGGCCACCGCCGTCGCTTCATCATGCCCGCTGCCGCCCCAGTAGGTCGACAACGCCAGGACCGGATCGATGATGAGCGGTCGGTTGACATCATACGAGGCGACCGAGAACCCGATCTCATGCCGCCGGTTTGCGGATGATTGCACGACATACGATCCGGCCACGGGCCGCCGGACACCGTCGATCTCCTGATAGACCACCGGCCGGCGCTGGGTGATCACGCCGCCGCCCGTCGTCAAAAGGAGATCGCCCCGTTGGTCGAGCGTGACCGCCGAGACCCCCTCAACCGCCACCCGGATGGCGCGCGGATCGGCGCCGGGCTCGACGACCAGATCATACTCGACTTGTTGCGTATTGCTGCTGTCACAATAATACATGAGATCGATCCCCGGATAGAGGCCGCGGTAACGTACCTTCGCATAATGGGACACGTTCGTCCGCCAGCGGGCGGGATCATTGCCGATGAAATAGTGGCTTTTGGCTGGAAGCGGATCGAGTCCTTCAATAGCGGACCGGGGTGACGCACCGAGCCACGTCATCTTCACCGCCGCGGCGCGGCCGGCGGACGCCGCATGGTTACGACCGGTGCGTGGAGAGGCCAGGCGCATCACGGCGCCGTCGGCGGTCAGAAACAACACATGCCCGGGGCCACGGGAGAGAAAGGTGACGTGCGGATCGGTCTGGCCTTGATTGATCTCAAAATCGAGCGGGGGATGAAGAGGAGGCCGGGCCGTCGCCGCATCGGCCGAAGAGAGCGGCGGCACAACAATCAGGGAGAACAGAACAAGCGCAACACCAACCGCGCGCGACCGCACGCTCATGCGGCGCTCATCCGCACACGGCGCCGACCGATGCCGACTGGACCAACCGGGCGTATTTCGCCAGCGCGCCGCGCGTAAACCTCGGCTTCGGCGCCTTCCACGACTTCAACCGCCGGCGGATCTCCTGCGCGGTCAAGTCAACATTGATCCGCCGCTTCGCCGCATCGATCTCGATCACATCGCCGTTCTTGACGATCGCAATCGGCCCGCCGACCGCCGCCTCGGGGGCGACATGGCCGGCCATCAGGCCGTGCGTCGCGCCGGAAAAACGACCGTCGGTGAGGAGCGCCACGCTGTCGCCCAGCCCCTCCCCGACCAGCGCCGCCGTCAGCGCCAGCATCTCGCGCATGCCGGGACCGCCCTTCGGCCCCTCGTACCGGATCACCACCACGTCGCCCGCCTTGATCTTGCGGGCTTTGACCGCGGCAAACGCCTCCTCTTCACGATTGAAGACCCGCGCCGGCCCGCGATGGCGCAGCATCTTCACGCCCGCCGTTTTCACCACGCATCCCTCGGGCGCCAGATTGCCCTTGAGAATGGCCAGCGTGCCGGTCGGATTGATCGGCGATTTCACCGGGTGGACGACGTCCTGCCCGGCGGGAAAGCGCACGTCGCGCAGATTCTCCCTGACCGTCCTGCCGGTCACCGTCAACGCATCGCCATGGAGCAGTCCCGCCTCGAGCAGTTCCTTCATGACCACGGGCACGCCGCCGATCCGGTCGAGATCGACCATCACGTACCGGCCGCCGGGCTTCATGTCGGCGATGTGGGGCGTCCGGCGGCTGATCCGGTTGAAGTCGTCGATGTGAAGCTTCACCCCCGCCTCCCGCGCGATCGCCAGCAGATGCAACACCGCGTTGGTCGAGCCGCCGATCGCCACGACCACGGCGATGGCGTTCTCGAGCGCCTTGCGGGTGATGATGTCCCGGGGCCGGATGTCTTGCTTGAGCAGATCCAGCACCGCGTGGCCGCTGGCGACGCACACCTGGTTGCGCCGCTCGTCCATCGCGGGCACCGACGCGCTGCCCGGCAGCGACATCCCCATCGCTTCGGAGGCCGAGGCCATCGTGTTCGCGGTGAACATCCCCGCGCAGGAGCCCGCGCCGGGGCAGGCGACGTTTTCCAGCGCCTTCAACTCGGTGGCCGGCAGTTTGCCCATCGCGTGGGCGCCGACCGCTTCAAACACGTCCTGAATCGTCACGTCATGGCCGTGAAACGTCCCCGGCATGATCGTCCCCCCGTAGACAAACACCGACGGCAGATTCAGCCGCAGGCTGCCCATGATCATCCCCGGCAGGCTCTTGTCGCAGCCGGCGATCGTCACCAGCGCATCGAGCCGTTCGGCAAAGGCGACCAGTTCCACCGAATCGGCGATCGCCTCGCGCGTCATCAGCGACGCCTTCATCCCCTCGTGGCCCATCGCGATGCCGTCGCTCACCGCGATCGTGCCGAACTCGATCGGCATGCCGCCCGACTGCCTCACCCCTTCCTTCGCGAACTGCGCAAGCCGGTTCAGATGGATGTTGCAGGGGGTGACTTCGTTCCACGAGCTGGCCACGCCGATCTGCGGCTTGGCCAGTTGCTCATCGGAGAGCCCCATCGCGTGGAACATCGCCCGGTGCGGCGCGCGCTCCGCGCCCTCGGTCACTTCCCAACTGTGCAACTTCAATCCATGCGACGTCTGTTTGCTCATCCGGCCGCCTTTCGTGCCGCCCTGGTTGTGATCCTGTTCGATGAAACCGGTGTGGCGCGGCGACGCCGTGCGGCAGCGCGGGGCGCGCGTTCAATCGTTTCCTCCCGTTTCGAGCCGGTCGAGACCAGCTCAATCGGGCAGCCGACGGCCCGTTCCACCGCCTCCAGATAGGTGCGGGCGGCCTTCGGCAATTTCGCGTAGGTGCGGATCTGGGTGGTCGGCACGAGCCAGCCCGGCAGCGTCTCATAGACCGGCTGGCACGATTCCAGCGCGGTCATCGACGCCGGCATCTCGGTGGCGATTTTGCCTCCCATTCCATGAAGCCGGTAGCCCGTGCAGAATCGGATCTCCCGGCATCGGTCGAGGACGTCGAGCTTCGTGATCACCAGACCGGTCAGGCCGTTCACGCGAGCGGCCGTCCGGACGAGGACCGCATCGAACCAGCCGCAGCGGCGGGGGCGGCCGGTCGTGGCGCCAAACTCCCTGCCCGCCGCCTGCAACTCCTGCCCCTGCGCGTTGTTCAGCTCGGTGGGAAACGGCCCGCTGCCCACGCGCGTCGTGTAGGCCTTGGCCACCCCCAGCACCGCGTCGATCCTGGTCGGCCCCACGCCCGTGCCGATGCAGGCGCCGCCGGCCGAGGCCGAAGAAGAGGTGACATAGGGATAGGTGCCGAAATCGACGTCGAGGTGCGTTGCCTGCGCGCCCTCGAAGAGGAGCGACTTGCCCCGGTCGATCGCGTCGTTGAGCAGGACGGTGGTATCGGTCACCAGCGGCCGCAACCGGTCGGCATGGCCGCAATATTCCTTGTACATCGCATCGAGCTCGAAGCCCTTGACCTTGAAAATCTGCCGCAAAAACTCATTCATCTCGTCGATATTGGTCGCCAGGCGGTCGCGGAAGAGCTTCGGCTCCATCAAATCGGCCATCCGGATGCCGATCCGGGCGACTTTGTCGGCGTAGGCCGGCCCGATGCCCCGGCCGGTCGTGCCGATCTTCCGCGCGCCCTTGTGCTTTTCGCTCTCCCGTTCGATCGCCCGGTGATAGGGCAGGATCAGATGGGCCCGGTCGCTCACAAACAGCGAGCCGCGGACCGACACGCCGCGCCGTTCGATCTCCGAGATTTCGGCCAGGAGCGCGGCCGGATCGACCACCACGCCGTTGCCGATGACGCAGATCTTGCCCGGATGGAAAATGCCGGAGGGAATCAGATGAAGGACGCAGACGTCGCCCTTGTAGATGATGGTGTGGCCGGCGTTGTGGCCGCCCTGGTAGCGGACGATGTAGTCGGCCCGTTCGGCGAGGAGATCGACGATCTTGCCTTTCCCCTCATCTCCCCACTGGGTTCCCACCACCACGATATTGGGCATGGCCGCTCCTGCACTCCTTCACATGAAAAAAATGCTCTGGCACATGAAAAAACGCTCTGACCGGGAGAACAGAGCGTCGGGAATGCATTTTCCCCCTCTTAATAAAAGAAAGTCAAGGGCGATGCGTGGCGCAAGCCGGGCCGGTGAGGAGAGCCCTCTCGCAAGCCGTCCCATCAAATGGCTTCAATACCGGGACGGCTGAGGAGGGAGGGCTGGCGAGCACCGGAAGCGCAGGCGGCCTGTGCCGGCGAAACGTTTTCGGCCCGCCGATCAACCCACTAACGGACCGGAGGCAGCAACCCGGCGTACAAGCCCTTGGCGACGAACGCCGCTTCGCCGAGCGTGAGGAGATAGCCCTCCCGCTGGCTCTCGCGGCCGCGCCAGGCGGCCAGATGCTGATCGGAACAGGCGAAGACCGCCGCATGGCAGAAGGCCGTCCCAACCCGCTCCCCGTTCGCCGGCGGCTGGCTGCCGACCCAGAGCCGCATCGTTTCCGGCTTCGCCTCCACCAGGTCGCCGCCCTTGAGCCCGACGTGAATCGGCGCGTCGCAATAAGCGCACTTCGACTCGACGGCCACTTCCTGGTCGATCAGCGAGGAGACGCCCAGCGCATCGATCGCCGAGGAGGCGTAGACCGGCTGCCACTCCGGCTTGGTGGGGAAATGGACTTCGTGCAGCGTGGGGTTGACCGAATAGGGGTAGACGACGGCCATCAGCGCGCCTTGCAGCATCACGAGATCAAGCTGGTCGAAGCGCGCGATCGCCTGCTCGGCCGCCTTGGGGTCGTCCCAGTTCAACGCCGCCTGGATCTCCTCGGCGTAGGCGGCGCGGCCCCGTTGGGGATAGGCGGTGATCAGATAGCGCCAGGCGTCCCGCTCCGGCTGCGTCAGCTGGCCGACCGTCTGCTCGCGATGGAGCAGTTCTTTGGCCTTGCCGAGGGCCGCCTGGGCGCGACTGGTCGCTTCAATCTTCCAACGAGACTTTCCCGCCATGACTGACTCCTTTATTCAGGAAAAGAGGCCGGCGCAGACCCTCTCGCCGGCGGAACAACAGGCCCGCCATTCGGCGGGC
>JACQCE010000093.1 GCA_016201765.1 Nitrospirota bacterium | reverse complement strand
CTGACCACATAGAAGTCACGCTCCGCCCGATAGGACTCGGCCGTGGTGCCAATGGCGCCCAGGTTGGTTTTCGCTTCAGCCTGTTTCGATTTGGCCTGGAACCGCAGGAAGTTCGGGATGGCGATCGCGGCCAAGATCCCGATGATCGCAACCACGATCATCAGTTCGATCAGGGTAAAACCCTTTTTGGTTTGCAGTGCCCTTATCATGACTTCTCCTCCTTGTGATGTGTGGTTGCCTATATCTCGTTCGTTCCGCCGCCTTACGGCATGAACTGATAGGTCACGTTAGCCTCTAAACAATGCACGTGCCGTGCCAAAGCACGATCCTTATTTAATCTGAAATTTCAACCGGTTTGATTCTTGATGGCGTTGGACCATGAACAATTCGCCGATCTACGGCGGCATGGGTGACAATTCTTGTCAGCCAATGGTGATTCAATCCGGAACATGGATGGGAAATATCATGGAACGGAGCGATTGGTGCCGGCAACGGGTAGTGGGTCAGTTTTCTGCTGCCCTCATGTTGGACGTCAAAAATAGGGACGCGTCCCAATTGTGGTGAGTTCCTGCGGCCTGTTTGTAATTGACACTGGAACAATTGGGACGTGTCCCTATTTTTCGGGTGAAACTGGCCCACTACCCGGTAACGCTGGTAGACGACCGATGGTCAACCTGCGTCGAACGGCAGCCGGCTGACCCACATTGATCAGTGCCGGGCGATCAGATGCCTGAAGGCGATTGAGCAGAAACAGCGGTTTCCTTTTGTCCATTGGCCGCCGGCGTTTTCGGCTTCATGTCGGGCGTGCCTGCGGCGCCACCGGGCGGCGACTCCGGGGCGGCGCCGAAACCGGCCGCCTCAAAACGGCTCCGCAATTTCTGGTTGGTCGGATCAAGACTGAGGGATTTGAGCCAGGCGGCCTTGGCCTCATCAGGGCGTTGACTCTTCAAGTAGACTTCGCCCAAGTGCTCCTGAATCACCGCGTCGTCCGGCATCAGTTGAATGGCGCGCTGCAATTCCTTCAAGGCCTCGCCGGTGCGGCCGAGTTTATAGTAGGCCCATCCCAGGCTGTCGACAAAGGCGCCCTCATCGGGTTTGATCGACAGGGCGCGCTTGATCAGGTCAACCGCTTCGTCCAGCCGGACGCCCCGGTCCGCATACGTGTAGCCCAGGTAGTTCAACGCGTTGGCATGTTTCGGATCGATCTTGAGCACGGCGGCCATCTGGGTCACGAGATCGTCGAACCGGTTCAGCTTGTCGTAGACCGTCCCCAGATTGAAATGCAGATCGGCGTGCTCCGGGTGGACGGCGATGCCGGCGTCAAGGGCCTTTGCGGCGGCCTCATATTGCTCCGACTCGATATAAATATAGCCCTTGACCAGATAGACGTCGGCCAGTTGGTTGTCGATTCGGGCCGCCCGGTCGACATACGACAGCGCCCTGGCGGTTTCCTTGCGATGTCCGTAGAGCGCGCCAAGGCGCAACAGGGGTTCGGGGTTGTCCGGGGCCAGCGTCGTCATGCGCTCATACAACACCATGGCCCGGTCAAAATTTTTGGTTTCCTCGTACAGGGCGGCCAGATACCCCAGCAACCGATGATCGTTCGGATGGGCATTGGACACCACGGTGATATCCTGAATGGCCTTGTCGTATTCATGCAGATCGATCAGGATCAATCCGCGCCGGAGCCGGGCCTCCAGATCCTGCGGATCCTCCTGGACTGCGGCATCCAGCACCGCCAGCGCCTTGTCGGGCGCTTTTTGCCGCAGGTGGAGTTGAACGAGGCGGTTACGGACCTCCGCCGTCTGACGCTCGCCGCCCTGATCGAGATAGGACTGGTACAGGGCAATCGCCTTGTCGGCCTGCCCCCGCTGCTCGTACAACTCCCCCAATGCCAGCGTGGGATGGACGAAATCAATATCCAGCGTTCGCGCGGTTTCGTACGCCTTGATGGCGGCGCGATCATCGCCGGCTTCCGACTCGACGCGCCCCAGATAATAGAACCCCACCGGCGACTCCGGGTCCCGCTCGATGGCGCGCCGGATCGTCGCTCTCGCCCGGTCAAACTGTTTGACGTTGGTATACAGCAGGCCGAGATTGTAATAGAGATCCAGACGGCCGGGATCGGCCCGCACGGCCGCCTCCAGATAGCCGACGGCCTCCTCCGGACGCCCGATGCCGGCCAGCGCGCTGCTGATCAGGAGCAGCGACGGCACGTGGTTCGGGTTGATCGACAGCGCGCGCTTGGCATAGGTCACGGCCTCCTGCAACTGTCCCTGTCTGAGCAAGAGCTCGGCGACATGGGTGTGCAAAAACACCGATTGCTCGTCCACGGCCAGCGCGGCGAGGTATTCCTCCATGGCGTGTTTGGTGTCCCCGTTGCGTTCGGCGATCATGGCAACCAGGGCGTGTTGATAGGCTTCGGCCGGGGCGGTGCGGATCGACTCCTCCGGCATGACATGGGCTGCGGTGTCGGCCGGCGCCGGGGCGGCAGGGTGGCGGGACAGCGCGGCGCAGCCCGACACGATGAGCGCCACACAGGCCAGGAACAGCACGCACGGGGAGCAGGAGGGAAGGAACGGGCCCGGCTTCCCCCCAATACGATTGGTATGATCGTCAGCCCTCTGGAGTTGCCGCATCGTCATAAGAAGAGAACTATTTTGATTAAAACACAGGGTTGGAGTGAAGTCAAACCGGGACAGCGGACTTTCTGGAGAACTATGACGCCTGCGGGGGCTTGGGCGGCGCGTCGTTTGAACGGCGGGAAGAGCGGCCCGGCTCATCGGATCCATCCGGGGAGCCGTCGGACACGCCCTTTTTAAATCCGCGGATGGCCTTGCCCAGTCCCTCCCCGATTTCCGGGAGTTTCCCGACCCCGAACACGATCAACACAATCACCAGAATGATGAGCAATTCCTGCATACCGAGACCGAACATTGTGCGCTCCTCTCCGCGGTCAGTACCCCGCCGCATGCGGCATGAACCGCGTGTATTCCTTCAAAAAGACCACGTCCACGTCGCCCGTCGGACCGTTGCGCTGTTTGCTCACGATGATCTTGGCCATGTTGCGGTTCTCATCGGTCGGCTTGAACACTTCCTCCCGATAGACGAACATCACCACGTCCGCATCCTGCTCGATGGCGCCCGATTCCCGCAGGTCGGAGAGCTGCGGCCGCCGGTCCGTCCGGCTTTCCACCGCGCGCGACAGCTGGGAGAGGGCGATGACCGGCACGCGCAACTCCTTGGCCAGCGCCTTGAGCGACCGGGAGATTTCGGAGATTTCCTGTTCCCGGTTGTCGGCGTCGCCACGGCCGCGCATCAATTGCAGGTAATCCACGATGATGATGGCCAGCTCCTGGTCCCGGCTCAAGCGCCGGGCCTTCGCCCGCAGCTCCAGGACGGACAACCCCGCGCTGTCATCGATGAAAATCGGCGCTTCGGTGATCCGGCCCGCCGCCGCGGTCAGTTTGGGCCAGTCGGCGGCGCCCAGGTAACCCGATCGCAATTTGTGGGCGTCGACGCGCGCTTCGGCGCAGAGCATCCGGATCGCCAGTTGTTCGCGCGCCATTTCCAGGCTGAAGATGGCGACGGGCAGCCGTTTCTCGATGGCGGCGTGCTCGGCGATGTTGAGCGCAAAGGCCGTCTTGCCCATGCTGGGACGGCCGGCGACGATAATGAGATCGCCCGGATGCAAACCGGCCGTCAGGTTATCCAGGTCGGGGATGCCGGTGGGCACGCCCGTCACGCTCTCCTTCTGTTCGTACCGCTTTTCGATCATCTCGAAACTTTCCTTGACGATCTCGCGGATGGGATGGAAGGGCGTCTTCATCTTGGCGTCGGAAATGCCGAAGATGCGCTGTTCGGCGTAATCGAGCAGTTCTTCGATCCGCCCGTCGGCTTCGTAGCCGCGGGCGGCGATCTCGGTGGAGGTCTGGACGAGCTGGCGGAGCAGCGATTTCTCGTGGACGATCTTCGCGTGGTGGCTGATGTTCGCCGCAGTCGGAACGGCGTTGACGAGCTCGGTCAGATAGGCGGCGCCGCCCACGCCCTCGAGATCGTTCCGGCGCCGCAACGCTTCGGTCAACGTGACCAGATCGATCGCCTCGTTGCGGTCGCTCAGCTCGATGACGGCCTGGAAGATGCGGCGGTGCGCTTCCTTATAAAAATCATCGGCCGTGAGCAGTTCCATCGCCCGGTTGAGCGCGTGGTTGTCCAGCAACACCGCGCCCAGGACGGACTGTTCGGCCTCCAGATTCTGGGGGGGCAGTTTCTCAAGACCGACGGCAAACGGATTAATCGCCATGACGTCCTTTCCTTGCCGCCCCGTTTCCGGCCGGCGCGCCCTCTTCACGCTCCGCCAGCAACTGCAACAACGGCGTCGCCGAGAGCGCGAAGCCGGTCGACGGCCGGTCCACGCCGAACCGGCCGATCAACTGGTCATACCGGCCGCCCCCGCCGATTTCATAGCCGATGCCGGGCACGAACAGATCGAAGACCATGCCGGTGTAATAGTTCAGGCCGCGGACTTCGCCCAGATCAATGAGCACCGACGCTCCATACCCCGCTTTGTCGACGCGCCGATGGATGTCGGTCAATCGTTGAATCGCCTCGGTTGTTTTCCCGTCCTTGTGACCCTTGAAGCGCCGGGCGGCCTCCGTCAGCACCTCGGCCTGGCCGATGCTGTCGAGCAACGACTCCATGTGGCCGGCCTGCCTGGACGGCAGGGCTTGGCGCGCCAGCGCCGTCAACTCCGCCCGATCGCGGCGGGCCAGCGCATCCCGCAACTCCCGCACCACCGGCTCCTGCGCATCGGCGCCCTCCAGCAACCCCTCGAAGACGCCGGGGTGGCCCAGGGCGAGCCGCGCGCCGTCGATGCCGAGCTCTTTCAGCACGGACAGGGCCAGGATGATCACTTCCGCGTCGGCCGATGCGTCGCTGGGGCCGATTAATTCGACGCCGATCTGCATGACTTCCCGCTCACGGCCCGCGTGCGCTTCTTCATGACGAAAGACCGTCGCGCGGTAGCAGAAACGCAACGGCTCCCGGTGATCGGCCAGTAATTGCGCCACCATCCGGGCGATCTGCGGCGTGACATCGGGCCGCAGCACCATCAGCCGGCCGGTGGCCCGATCGGCAAAGGTATAGGCGCGTTCAACCAGCCCGCTGCCAAGCACGGGGGCGATCACGTCCAGATATTCGACCAGGGGGGGGATCACTTCCTGATAACCCGCGCGGGTGAAGTGGTCGATCACGCGCGCCTCGAGCCGGCGCTGTAAACGGGCGCGCTCCGGCAGCAGCGACGCCACGCCGACGGGGCTCATCGCTCGCGGGTGCTGTTTCGCGCGCGTCATAAATATTGTGTCCCGGTGAACCCGGTTACAAGCGGATCGGCTTGGCGGAGAGGATCTGCGGCAGCCGGCGCAATTGCTCCAACAACGCGGGGGAAACCGGCGCATCAATCCCGATCACGGAGATGGCCCGGCCGTTCGGCGCCTCCCGCCCCAATTCCATCCGCGCGATGTTGATCCGGTTGTCGCCCAGCAACGTCCCGATCTTCCCGATGACGCCGGGCTGGTCGTTGTTGACCAGCACGAGCATCGAACCGGACGGCGTCACCTCCAGCGGGATGTTGTTCACCGTGATGATACGGGGCTCGCTTTTCTTGTAGAGCGTGCCGCCCACCTGCTCCGTCCCGCGGTCGGTCTTGATCTTGAGCACCAATTGGCTGGTGAAATTGCCCGCGTCGTCGCTCCGGACCTCGCGCACTTCGATCCCGCGCTCCCTGGCGACGACCGGCGCGTTGACGTAATTGACGTTGTTCTCCAAAATCGGATTGAGCAGCCCGCGCAGCACGGCGATGGTGAGCGGCGCCGTGTTCAACTCCGCCACCTCGCCCCGATATTCGATGGTGATCTGCTGCAGGGCGCCCTCATACAATTGCGCGAGAAACGCGCCCATCTTCTCCGCCAGCACGAGGTAGGGCTGCAATTTTGGCAGCAGGTCGGCGGGCACGGAGGGCAGATTGGCCGCGTGCCGGATGATCCCCTTGACCAGGTAATCGCTGATCTGCTCGGCGATGGCCACGGCCACCTGTTCCTGCGCTTCCGTGGTCGCCGCGCCGACGTGCGGCGTGCAGACCACCGCCTCCGACTTCAGCAGCGGGTTGTTCGGATCGACCGGCTCCTTCTCGAAGACGTCCATCGCCGCGCCGGCGACTTTGCCGCTGGCGAGCGCGTCATAGAGCGCGGTCTCGTCCACGATCCCGCCGCGGGCGCAGTTGACCAAGCGGACGCCGGTTTTCATCAATTTAAAGCTGTCGGCGTTGATCAACTTGGTCGTCTCGGGCGTGAGCGGGACATGCACGGTGATGATGTCCGCCCGCCGGAACACTTCTTCCAGCTCGACCTTCTCCACACCGGCCTTTTTGGCCGTTTCGGGGGAGAGATAGGGATCGTACGCGATCACGCGCATCAGGAGCCCCTGCGCCAGCTTGGCGACGTGGCCGCCGATCTGTCCCATGCCGATGACGCCGAGCACCTTGTTATAGAGCTCCATGCCGGTGAAGCGGTTTTTCTCCCACTTGCCCGCCTTGGTCGAGGCGGTGGCCTGCGGGATCAACCGGACCATGCTCAGCATCAGGGAAATGGTGTGCTCGGCGGTGGTGATCGTATTGCCCCCCGGCGTGTTCATGACAACGACGCCGCGCCGGGTTGCCTCTTCAAGATCGACGTTGTCGAGCCCGGTGCCCGCCCGGCCGACCACTTTCAATTTTGTCGCCGCCGCCAGCACCTCCTTGGTCACCTTGGTGCCGCTCCGGACGACCAGCCCTTCGTAGTTCGGGATCGCCTGGATCAGCTCCTGCGGGGTGAGCTTGGTGTTGACGTCGACGGTCAGGCCGGCATCCTTGAGGATTTTGACGCCCTGATCGGAGAGTTTGTCGCTGACGAGAACCTTCATGATCATCCCTTACTTGCCGGCCGGCATCAGCCGCGCCTGCGCCACGCCGACGCCCTTGCCCAGTTGCACGGCATAGCCAAGTTCCTTGAGGACCATCTCCGTCGCGGCGACCGCAATGACCACGTCGAACGTGTCGGCATACCCCATGTGCGCGATCCGGAAGACCTTGCCCTTCAGGTGATCCTGCCCGCCCGCGGCCGTGATGCCGTACCGGACCCGCAATTGCTTGTAGATCTGCTGGCCGTCCACGCCGGAGGGCGCTTCGACGGCGGTGAGCGCGTCGCTCGGTGACGATTTGGCAAAGAGCGACAACCCGATTGCCTGCATCCCCGCACGAGTCGCGTCGGCCAGCCGGTGGTTGCGGGCGAAGAGACTCTCCAACCCCTCGGCCTTGAAGATTTTCAGCACCTCGGCCAGACCGACAACGAGCGAGACGGCCGCCGTATAGGCCGTCTGGTTCTTCAGTTGTGACTCCCGCTCCTTTTTAAAGTCAAAATAAAATTTCGTGTTCTTGGTCGACGCGGCCTTCTGCCACGCCTTCTCGCTCACGCTGACGAAGGCGAGCCCAGGCGGCAGCATGAAGGCCTTCTGCGAGCCGGTCACCACCACGTCCAGCCCCCAGTCATCCGTCTTCAGATCAAAGACTCCGAGGGCGGTGATCGCATCGACCACCAGGAGCGTATCCGGACGGGCTTTGACCACCTCGCCGAGCGCGCGGCAGTCGTGCGCCACGCCGGTGGAGGTTTCGCTCGCCTGCACGTAGACCGCCTTGATCGACGGATCGCGCTTGAGCGCGTCGGCCACCTGCTGCGGATCGACCGATTGGCCCCATTCAACCTTGATCTCCTCCACCTTCGCGCCGAAGGTGTTGCAGAGCTTCATCCAGCGCTCGCCGAATTTGCCGCCGTTGACGACCAGCGCCTTCTCACCGGGATTCAAGAAGTTGGAAACCGCTCCCTCCATCCCGCCGGTGCCGGTGGAGGCTAAAATGAGGACGTCGCCGCGGGTCTGGAAGATCCATTTCAGATCGTCCCTGACCCGTCCCAACAACTCGGCGAATTCGGGCGCCCGGTGATGAAAAATCGGCTGCGCCATGGCCAGCAGGACTTCGGGCGGAACCGGCGTCGGCCCGGGCGCCAAGAGATAACGTTTCTGCACGATGATGACCTCCCGTGTGAGCGACTCACGCTATCATAGCGCCGTGAAAGCTGTCAATGGCATCTCACTGAAATCATGAGGCAATGAAACCCATTTTTCACCGAAGCACGCTTGACGGACGATCCGGCAAACCCATAGCATGGCGGGGTCATGCACTCCTGGCGCCTGCTGATCCATGATCCGTTGCCTCCCCCGATGGCGCTGGCGATCGATGAGGCGATTGCGCTCCGGTGCGCCGATGACGGCGGCCAACCCACGCTGCGGTTTTATCAATGGGACCGGCCGGCTATTTCCATCGGCCGGTTTCAACCAATCGAAGCAGCCGTCCGCTGGGCCGATTGTCGTTCGGCCAACATTCCCGTCCTTCGGCGGATCACCGGCGGCCGGGCCGTCTGGCATCATCGTGAACTGACCTACAGCCTCGTCACCCCCCTGCCGTCGCCGCTCTTTTCGTCGTCGCTCCTGGAGACGGTCGCCCTGATCGGTTGCGCCCTGGCCGACGGGCTCAGGCCACTCGGCCTTCCGGCGCACGCCTCTCCGGCCCCACTCCCCGATTCCGCTCCGCGGCGCCCGCGGCGCATGGACACGCACCGGTCGGCCCACTGTTTTGCGGAACCGGCCTGGTACGAAGTCAGTGTCGATGGAAAGAAGGTGATCGGCAGCGCGCAGCGTCGCTGGCGGGACCGATTTCTCCAGCAGGGCTCGATCCTGTTGCGCCACGATGCCCACGCGGTGGCACGATGGCTGCCGGTCGATCCCAACGATCTTCAAGCCGCCACAGGGTTGAATGATGTGCTGCCCAAACCGGTCGAGGCGGATCGGCTCGCGGAACTGCTGACCCGTCATGTCGCCTCGACATGGAAGATCGAGCTTCAACCCGGCTCTCTGACGGTGGAGGAATCGGCCCTGGCCGAAGAGTTGGCCCGGGAGAAATATGAGCATGTCGCCTGGACAAGGCGGGGGGAAGCGCCCTCGCGAGTCCGGCCATAACTCCCGCCTCGGCGCGAACGGTTACCGGCCGAGCAGCTGCGCGGTCAACCGACCGAGGCTTTTATACAATCGAAGCACGGCAAGATCGTGGTCAAACGTGGCTGCTGCCAATTCCTGCTCGGCCGACAGCAGCGTGCTGTTCGCGTCCATGACGTCAATGTTGGTGGCCAGGCCGACGGCGAACTGCCGCTCCGTCAATTCATAGTTTTCCTTGGCAAAGGCGACTTGTGCCGTGAATTGTTCCACGCTGCCGGCAAGCGCCTTCACATCGCGGAGCGCGTTGCGGACCTCGGTGTCCACCGTTTCTTTCACTAACTGCGTATCGAGAACGGCCGAACGCCATCGCGCGCGGGCCTCCTGGATTTTGGCGATCTGCAGGCCGCCTTCGAAGAGGGGAAAACTCAACTGCAACTGCGCAAATTTATCAGCATCATCCTCGACCGCAAAATTTGATTCGGGATTTTGGGCGCTTTTGTCATAGGCAAGATTCAACGACAGTGTGGGAAACAGTCCCGACGCCGCCAGACGCACGTTCTGCTGGGCCGCCCGTTCGCTAAACCGGCTGCGGAGCAGTTCCGGCCGTGCCGTTTCAGCATCCGCAATCAGGGCGTCGGATTCCATCGACGGCGGAGCCGGCACCGGTGGAACAGACAGCGCCATATCAGCGGGCAGCCCCGTAATCTGCGCCAGTTGATCCCGTGCCGTCGCTTCATCAGCCTCCGCCCGAATGAGGCCGGCGGCGGCGCCCGCATACTCCGCCTGGGCCCGCAGCAGGACGGTCTTTGTCACCTGCCCCACCTTCACCTGCGCTTCGGCCGATCGCCGATGTTCCTCCAGCCGTTTGCGCTCCGCATCAAACACTTCCACCTGCTTATGGGCCTTCAACACGCCATAATAAGCCTGCGCCACGGTCAGTAACACTTCTTCGCGCGACTGGTTCAGGGACTGTTTGCCGGCCTCTAGCTGCGCCGTTGCGCTTCGCAGGCCGCTGACCCCTTTCCCGCCGGCAAAAAGCGGCTGCGACAGCGTCAAATTGTATCCCCAATTCTCCTTCGCTCTGATGACGTTTCCGCCTTTCAATAAAGAATCACGCCGTTGAGTCGTATCAGCATTCAAGGTCAATGTGGGCAGCAGGGCGGACAACGCCTGGCGGCGCTGCTGGACCAGTTGGGTCACCGTTTCTCGGGAGATGAGAAACGGCTGGTAGTGGCGTAACGCGGCGCGGGCCGCCTGCTCCAGCGTGACGCCGCCCGGCGCAGTGATGGAATCAGCAGGGGCCGCCGGCTCTTCCGCGTGGACAGCCGCGGCCTCCGCGGCTCCCACGGCTCCGATGACAAGAACGATCCCAATGACGAGAGCCCGCGCCCGCCGTAACATTCGGGGCTGGCGCCTGTGCGATGTCGGGATCATCCCGGGATCATAATGGAGAGACCCCGTTGCGTGTCAACCCTTTATCCCGGCCGTGGCACGTGATTCACTCCCCGCCCCACACGATGGCGGGTTTCAACCGGAGACATCGCAGGACGGGAAACACCCTTGACAGGCGTGGGTCATCCGGTACACTAATGGTATTCCAGCGACGGGCTGATGCATGCGGCCTGCATCGGAGGGAGGGCATTTTCCCTTGACAATACCGCTGGCTCTGATTATGATGGCCGGTAATGCCCTCGTCGGACCGCGGGGCGTCACCAGGGATAGTCGTGGTCGCAGGAGAGTCACATATGCACGACGCACCCACTCATAGAGACGGCGGGTTGAGCCTGCATCAGCTTGCGCTGATGATCGGGGTATCGGGCGCGATCGTGTGCGGCGTTCTGACGGGCTGCGCCGCGGCTCCCAAAGTTGCGACGTCAACGTCCGCCGCGTCCCCGCCATCCGTCAAGACAGTCAATACGGTCAACACGACTTCCCCGGTCGTTCCCTCGTCCGGGGCCCAATCGACGGATGCTCAACAGGCCGCGATCAACGCCGCGCCGACCGTCCCGGGCACGATCATCGATGAACCGGCGGAAGAACCCGAGGACAATCCGGAGGGAACCGCCCCGCCCGCCGATGAGGAAATCACATACGATGTGCCCATTGTCCTCAATGAGAGCGTGGAAGGCCATCTGGAATATTTTCAGACCACCATCCGCGAACGCTTTGCCATGTGGCTGCAGCGCTCCAAACAATACCTGCCGGTGATGAAGGACATTTTCAAGCAGCATGATCTGCCCGAGGACCTGGTGTTTGTCGCCCTGATCGAAAGCGGGTTTAATCCCTACGCCTATTCACGCTCCAAGGCCGTCGGCCCCTGGCAGTTCATCAGCGGCACGGGACGCCGCTACGGGCTGAAGATCAACGAATGGATCGACGAGCGCCGCGATCCGATCAAATCGACCGACGCCGCCGCGCGATATCTGAAGGACCTCTACGTCCAATTCGGCTCGTGGCCGCTGGCCCTCGCCTCGTACAACGCGGGAGAAGGCAAGGTCGCCCGCGCCATCGCCAGAACCCGGTCCGACGATTTTTGGAAGATCAAGCAAACGCGCCACCTGCGGCCGGAAACCCGCAACTACGTCCCCAAATTCATGGCCGCCACGATCATCGCCAAAAATCCGGAAAAATACGGCTTTGCCCTGACCGATGTCGAGCCGTTTCACTATGACGAAGCGCCCATCGACAGCCCGACGGATCTTCGCGTCATCGCCAAGGCGGCCGAAGTCGAATATGACACCATCAAGCAGTTGAACCCGGAGCTTCGGCAGGGGGTCACGCCGCTCTACTATGCCGATTATCAGGTCAAACTGCCGCCGGGGACGCGCGACACCTTCATCGACAACTTCAGCAAGATTCCGAAGGAGGATCGGCTGATCTGGATCCGGCACACCGTTCGACAGGGGGAAACCCTTTCCTCGCTCGCGCGCCGCTACGGCACCACGGTGCCCACGCTGCAGGAAGCCAATCACCTCGGTCATCGGACCACGCTGAGCATCGGCGCGTCCCTGCTGATCCCCGCGAAAGGCGCCACCACAGCCACGGTCATGCCGGCGACGACGGTTGAAACCGAGGAAACAGGCCTCCAGCAACAGCACAAATCGGTCTATCGCGTCCGATCCGGCGATACGCTGTGGGACATCGCCAAACAGTTCAACGTCACCATCAAACAACTTCAGAACTGGAACAATCTCCCCTCCACACGGATTCGGGCCGGCCAGCGCCTGATCCTCTATCTCCCCGGCCAACTCTCGTAATAGGGTAGTGGGTCAGTTGAATGGATTCACCCGTGGCAAAAATGGGGACACGTCCCAATTTCCTCGTGCAACGCACGGCACGCAACGAAATTGGGACGTGTCCCTATTTTTGAGCCGGTCGCGGTGAAACTGACCCACTACCCGTAATAACAGGCCGTTGAAAAAATCCATCTGCGTCGTTCTCGGCCCCTCGGGAATCCTCACCCGACCACCGCTCTGCGAGATGGTCGGACTCTGGTTCCCTCGGCGCCTGCGGCCTCCGGGTACCCGCGTGAGCGGGTGGTGGAACTTTTTGATCGGCCTGCCCGGAGAGCGCGTTCCTCAACACACAGATGTATACGGGGACAGATTTCAAATCTGTCCCCGTTCTGGAGGGGCTACACGAGCCCCTATACCAATTCGGCTTATTTGCCGACGCGCGCCGGCGTGGTGGACGGGGCCGAGGGTGCGGCGGTGCCAGGCTGTGCCGGTGTCGCGGCCGCAGGCGGTTGACCGGATGGCGCGGATTCGGGCGCCGGCGTCTCGCCGCCGAGCGCTTTAATGCGGGTCGCCGCTTCGGACGACCAGGGGGATTTGGGAAAGTCCTTCTGAACAGACCGGTAGGCGGTCAAGGCCGCGTCCCGATTGTTGCCCTCCTCCTGCAGACGTCCCGCTTCAAACAGCGCCTGGTCGCGATTCAGTGCAGTCGCTTCCCCGCTCAAACGTTGGAACTGTTCAATGGCCTGCGCCCGGTCGCCCCGCCCCGCGTAGAGGTACCCCAGCCGGAGGGCCGCCAGTTGCGCGCTCTCATTGGTCAGGCCGTATTGCCCAACGATCCGGTTGTAGAGCGCAATCGCGTCATCGGTTTTTCCCATCTCAACCTGACAATTGGCCTGATAATAGCCCGCCAGCGGGGCAAGCCGGCTGTGACCATAGCGTTCGGTAATCTGTTGATAGAGCGGGAGCGCCTTCGCGCAATGGTCGGCAACCGACGGTTTCTTCCGGCCCTCCGTCGGCGGACCGGCCGCTTCCGCCGGCGCCGGATAGAACTCCGCGGCCTGGCCGGCCAGCAGAACCGCCTGACGGTTCTGCCACCACCACCAGCCCACTCCCGCTCCGCCGATCACCCCAAGCACCAACAGACCAATCACCAGGGGCCAGAGCCACCGACGCTGTTTCGCCTCCCAGAGCACCCAGCGATCGAGCCAATGCAGGGCGGCCTGTTCATCGGTCACCGGTCGTGAGGCTACTTTGATCTTATAGGCCATCGATTCCGTATCTACCCTTTGCGGTCCGCATCACATGAGCGCGCTATCATATCAAACCGTGGGAAATTATCAAGATGGCTGCGCGGGAGTGGGTCAGTTGAATGGATTCACCCGTGGCAAAAATGGGGACACGTCCCAATTTCGGTAAGCGCTGCGCGCCGCATGAGGAAATCGGGACGTGTCCCTGTTTTTGAGACAGGTCACGGTGAAACGGACCCACTACCGGCTGCGCGGACCGCCGCCAACCGCTGGCATTTTCACCGGCACCGGCATATACTGGCGCGGTCGGCCCATCACCACGGAGGCGTCCATGACCCATCCCTTTCATCCCCTGACCGTCCACTTCCCGATCGCGTTGCTCTTCACATCGGTCTTTTTCGACCTGCTCGGCATGGCGACGGACAACAAAGCCTTCAGACAGACCGGCTGGTGGCTGTTGATCCTCGGTCTGATCGGCGGCGGCGTGGCGGCCGGCTTCGGGTTCTGGACCGAAGAACAGGTCGAGGCGATGGGAGTGCCCGAGGAGGCGGTCGACCGGCACGAAACCTTCGCCATTGTGACGATGATCGTTTTCGCCGCGCTGGCCGTCATCCGCTGGCGGATTCGCTCCACGTGGTCGGCTCGGGAACGCGTCCTTTACCTGAGCGTGGCGATGGCGGGGTTATTGTTGCTGGGGATCACCGGCTTTTACGGCGGGGAGCTGGTCTATCGGTACGGAGCGGGCGTCCAGTCGCCGGCCGTTCCACCGCCGGCTCATCCATGACTCCTGACGAGCCGCGGGCGCCCTTACTCCGGGCGCGTGATCTGGACTTCAAACGCGCCGGCGATGGCCTCCACCGGAGGCGCGACCTTCCGAAGCCGGATGGTCACCCGGTTCGGATGAAACCGTTCCAGCACCAGCTGCGCCAGCCGCTCGGCCAGCGTTTCGAGCAACGCGGGCTTCAACCGCCGGCCGGCGTCAACAATCGCGTCAATGAGCTTGACGTAATCAATGGTCCGGGACAGGTCATCGGTCGCCGCAGCCTGGGCCACTGACACCTCGAGTTCGAGATCAAGGGAGAGCCGCTGGCCCAGTTCCCGTTCCGCCTCGGTGCAGCCGCAATGGCCGTGAAACTGCACATCGGTCAGCCGGATGCGATCCGGGGTGGATCCGGGTGTCGGTGCGGTCTTCATCTGCGGGATCAGTTTCTGGGCCGGCGGATCAGGTCCAGAAATTCCATCCGGGTCTTCGGATCGCTCTTAAAGGTCCCCCGCATGGCGCTGGTGACGGCGAGGGCATTCTGCTTTTCGACCCCGCGCATCATCATGCACAGGTGCTGGGCTTCCATCACCACGCCGACGCCGGACGCCCCGATGCCCTGCTCGACCGCCGAGGCGATCTCCATAGTCAGTCGTTCCTGCACCTGAAACCGGCGGCTGAACAATTCAACCAGCCTGGGGATTTTGCTCAGTCCGATCACACGCCCGTTGGGGAGATAGGCGACGTGGCATTTGCCGAAAAACGGCAGCATGTGATGCTCGCAGAGACTGAAAAAATCGATGTCCCTGACGATCACCATTTCGGTGGAATCAACGGGGAAGATGGCGTCGTTGAGCACATCGGCCATCTCCTGTCGATAGCCCTTGGTCAGAAAGCGCAGCGCCTGTTCCACCCGTTTGGGCGTTTCCCTCAGACCGTTTCTGGAGATATCCTCGCCCAGCAGACTCAACAGCCTGGCCACCAGCTCTTCAATCTCGTTTGAAACCTCTGTTCTGCTCATTGAACCCACCGATGTATGGTGATACGCGCTCGAGGTGTGGGGGTTGATTGGGGATAAGGATTAGGGGGTAAGGATTAAACGGATGAACCTTACCCCTTACCCCCTAATCCTTAATCCCTGATTTATTTTTGCACGGGCCCCCACATCAAATGGACTGGCCGATTATAGCACCCGCCCGCTCAGGGGCGCAATAATTTCCCCCGCCCCGCGCGCCTGACGGCATCGAGAATGATGCCTTCCTTCAATCCCCAATCGCTGACATGCAAACCGTCCCACCGCCACCGGCGGAGCGAGGATTGAAGCACCACTCCCCCCGCCACGATCAGCTCCGCCCGGCCAGCCTCCATCAACGGCAGCGCGCGCCGCTCGGCCGTCGTCATCCCGATGAACCGTTCCACCCAGTCATTGACCGCCTCCGCCGTCACCCGCATGCCGTTGACCGCCGACGGGTCATACCGCTCGAGCCGCCCGATCAACGCGCCCAGCGTGGTCACGGTGCCCGCCGTGCCGGCCAGACAGCAGCCGGCCGGCATCGGGCCGATCCGGTCCGCGGTGGTGTCCAGCTCCCCGTTGATGTACGCCCGAAGCGCGTCGAGCTCCCCCGCCGCCGGCGGGTCGTGATGGAGAAACCGCTCGGTCAACCGGACGACGCCCAACGGCGTGCTGTCCCATCCATCAACGGTCCCGTCACAACCGAGCACATACTCCGTGCTGCCGCCGCCGATATCGATCAACAGGCAGGCGGCCAGGCCGTCGACACCCGCATGCCGCAATCCCCACCAGGCCCCCAGCATGGTCCGCCGGGCCTCCTCTTCACCGGACAGCACCTCGACCGTCAAGCCTGATTCGGCCCGTACCCGCCGGAGAAACTCATCCCGGTTGCCGGCCTCCCGCACCGCACTGGTCGCCACCGCCGTCACATGATCCGGCCGATGCTGCGCGATCTGCTGCTGAAATTCCCGCAGCGCCTCCAGGGCGCGATCGACGGCGGTCGGACGCAGAAGGGCTTCGCTCCCCATCCCCTCGCCCAGCCGGGTCATCCGCCGTGTCGACACCAGCGGGATCAGCCGTTCTCCGGGCTCCACCCGGGCGATCAGCAGCCGGAGGGTATTCGATCCGATATCCACTCCGGCCACGGTCGTCATCCGGTGGCCTATCGCTGGATGGTGAAGTGAAACTCCTGGGACGTGCCGGCCAACGAAACGGTGACGGTCAATTGGCGTCCTTCCACCGTCGCCTCCTGAAAATAGACAAATCCCCTGACCTGGGCGTGCGGGACCACCTTCGTCTCCTGCAGTCCAAGCATGAGGACGTCCGCGTACCGGTAGGAGTAGGGTTCGTACCCGTAGGGTGGGAACGGCGCGTTCATGGCGGGTGGGTAATACGGGGGGGGATAGCCATAGCCTGCGCCATAGCCCGAGCGCCTGACGGCGCGGTCGACCATTTGCGGCCCGACGGCGTTAAACTGATTGCCCTTGTCGTCGACCATCACAAAGTCATCGTAGGCGATCGAAACCGGCGCATCGGTCTTGTTCCGGATGAAGACCAGCAGCGGGGTAAAATAATCCTCCAGATAATAGGGATCGTACCGCCACGCCATGCTTTGCACGGCCACCTGAATGCCGTTGGCCTCCTTGACGACCAGACGGGCTTTTGCATCAACCTGCCCCCCCTGGTCGGGCGCCGGAACGATCGTGATGCCGCACGAGAATGACGCGACACCGACGCCCGCGGACAGGACGAACGGCAGCAGGCGGCGCAACGCGGCGCGACGCATCAGACGCTCCCCCTCTGCAGGGGCGACGGTTCGACGCCGTCCTCCGGCGCCAGTTCCCGCCTGACCGCTTCCCGCCTCGCGCGCAAATCGGCAATCGCCTCCAACCTGGCCCGCATCTCGGCCCCGCGCAGCGACACGGCGCCGGCATGGCGCCATCCCTCATACGCCACTTCCCCCAACTCCTGGTAGAGCCGGGCCAAGTCCCGATCAACCCGGGCCAGTTCGCTCCGGCTTTCCACTGCCGAGAGTTCCCATCCCGCGCGATGGGTGGCGGCCATCAGGCGATTCCCCACCGTGGTGATGCCGCCGCGCAGATCGTGCCTGAATCGTTCCCAATCCGACATGATACTCACTGTATCACAGCGTCGTCGAGGCAGGCAAGGCGGCGGTAGTGGGTCAGTTTGATGGATTCCACCGTGGCAAAAATGGGGACACGTCCCAATTTCGTTGCGTGCCGTGCGTCGCACGAGGAAATTGGGACGTGTCCCTATTTTTCAGCCGGTTGCGGTGAAACTGACCCACTACCAAGGCGGCCGGCGTCGTTCCGCCGGACCGGCGCGCCGGACAGGGTCAACCGACGGCCATCAACGACAGACGGCCGGTCCAGCGGCGCTCCAGGGCGGCGCGGAGCCGTTGATGGCCGGGCGCCGTCAGATCGGGATCCCCGGCCAGCACGCGCTGCGCACAGCGGTTCGCCGCGTCAAGAATCCCGGCGTCGCGGATCAGGTGTGCCACGCGCAGCTCCGGAAGGCCCGACTGCCGGGTCCCCAGAAATTCGCCGGGGCCCCGGATCGACAGATCGGCCTCCGCAATCCGGAATCCGTCGTGAGAACGGACCAGCGCATCCAGCCGGAGACGGCCGTCCTCCCCGGTCGCCGGCCCCGCCATCAACAGACAGATCGAATGGTGGCGGCCCCGCCCGACGCGCCCCCGCAGTTGATGCAGCTGCGCGAGGCCGAATCGCTCGGCATGTTCGATCATCATGACGGTCGCGTTCGGCACGTCGATTCCGACTTCAACCACCGAGGTGGTCACCAGAATCTGAATCGCGCCCCCCGCAAAACCGCGCATCACCCGCTCCTTCTCCGCCGGCTTCATCCGGCCGTGCAGCAGCCCCACCGTGGCCTGCGGAAACAACCGCCGCTGCAGATCGTCGGCCATCTGGGTGGCCGCCTTCAGATCGATTTTCTCGCTTGCCTCCACCAATGGATAAACGACGTAGGCCTGCCGTCCCGCCGCCAGCTCCCGCGACAGCAGCCGATGGGCTTCGGCGCGCTGGGCATCGCGCAGCAGCCGCGTCTCCACAGGCCGGCGCCCCGGCGGGAGTTCATCGATGATCGACACGTCCAGATCCCCGTACAGCGTCAACGCCAGCGTTCTGGGAATCGGCGTCGCGGTCATGACCAGCACGTCGGGGCGACGGCCCTTCCCCGCGAGCGTGGCCCGCTGCATCACGCCGAACCGGTGCTGCTCATCGATCACCGCCAGTCCCAACCGGTGGAAATCGACCCCGGAAATGATCAACGCCTGGGTGCCGACCACCACGCCCGCGGCGCCCTCCTTGATGGCCGCCAGCGCCTCCCGCCTCGCCCGCCCCCGGAGTCTGCCGGTCAGCAGCTCGACGCGAACCCCCAGCGGTTCCAGCCACCCGCGCACCGTTGCGGCGTGCTGCTCGGCCAGAATTTCCGTCGGCGCCATCAACACCGCCTGCCGCCCCTCATCGCATGCCATCAGCATGGCGCAGACGGCCACCACCGTCTTCCCGCAACCGACGTCGCCCTGCACCAGCCGGTTCATCGGATGCGGACCGGCCAGATCCGCTTCAATCCGGGCCACAACGCGGCGCTGCGCCGCCGTCAGGGGAAAACCCAGCGACCCGATAAACCGCCGCTGCAACGCGCCCTCGCCGCTGAAGCGGACCGGCACCTCCTCCCGCTGGATCTCCCGCTTGCGTGAGGCCATTCCCAGGGCCAGCAGAAACAGCTCCTCGAAAATCAGCCGCCGGTGCGCCGCCGACTGGCCCGACTGCAACAGGGCCGCCTGCGCATCCGCGGGGGGAAAGTGCGCCTCGTCGATTGCCTGAGCCGCCGGCATCAACCCCTGCTCGCGGCGGATCCATTCCGGAAGCACCTCGGGCCACAGGTCGCCGTACCGATCGAGCGTCCGGCGCATGAGCGTCCGGATGACCCGCGATGACAGCCCCTTGGTTTCGTGATAGACCGGCACGATGCGACCGGAGTGGATCAGTTCGTCCCCCTGGCGGTCGATCACTTCATAATGAGGGCTCTCCATGTGAAAGCGGGAACCGCCATAAGGATTCACGCGCGGGCGGCCCGTCAGAATGACCCGCTGGCCGGCGCGAAAGTACCGCTCAAGATACGGCTGGTTGAACCACTTGGCGGACAGCAGCCCCGTGCCGTCGTCCCCCATCAGCTCGACAATGCTCAAGCGGCGGCGGCCGGCGCGGCCGCCCCCGACCGCCTTGATCTCAACGAGCACGCTGTGTTCGCGGTCCGGCGTCAGGTGACGCACGGATGACAGGCGGGTGCGATCCTCATACCGCCACGGCAGCATGAGGAACAGCTCTTCGACGGTCGGGGCGCCCAGCTGCTGAAACTTCGAGGCGCGGGCGGGGCCGACGCCGGGCAAACGCTCAAGCGGCTGAGCCAGCGCCTCGCCGGCGTCGCCGGCGCCGATGGAAACCGGCTTCGCCGGTTCGGGGCAGCCGGCCGCCTCTTTGAGCGAGGCGACGATCGCCTGCGCGGCCTCCAACCGTTGACGCTGCAGCGCCTCGCCCAGTTGATCGTAATCGTGGAACAGGCGGGCCAGTTGCCGCAACTGTCGGCGCACATCGGCGGAGGAGACCACGCCCAGTTGCGTCACCTGCGCGCGGATAAAACGCCCCAACCCCTGCACCCTCGGCCGCCGCTGCTCCGACACCCCGGCGGCGTAGGTCAACGGACGGTCAATCTGTTCTAGGAATCGTCCCAGCGGCTCCACGCGGCGACCCTGCCAGAAAACCTCATCCTTTCAGTTGCGTCCCGATGAATCGGTATGCTAGCATACACCCCGCACGCGATCCGATCCACAGGAAACGCACCCCGGTTGAAGAAGAGACAACGATGGCATATCGATGCGACATCTGCGGTAAAGGACACCGAGTCGGCTCCAACGTGAGTCATGCTCACAACCGTACCAAACGCCGATTTCTCCCCAACCTCAAGTCCGTCCGCGCGCGCGTGGCCGGCCAACCCCAGCGACTTCTGGTGTGCACGATCTGCATCAAGTCGGGGTTGGTGACCAAAGCCGCGCGCTGACGCCGGTCCATCTCCCAGGCTCTGGAACGCGCCCGCACCCTCGTGTGAGGAAGCGGCTCGTTCCGTCTGGCCCGCGCCTCCGGCCTAAAAGCGTAAAACCATCCCAGCGCTGATGGCAAACGCCGGGCTTGTGCCCGCATTGGTCACGCCGCGTCCCACGCCGAGATCCAATGACACGGCCTGGTTGGGATGATAGGTGGCCGCCGCCAGCGCCGTCAGCGGATTGATGGAATCGCCCGGATCGGAACTGGTGTGTCCGGAGAGCTCGGCGCTGAGCGTCAGGGGAAGTTGTGACAACAGATATTCAAACGCCAACGAATAATTAAGTGTATCCCGCAGGGGACGCGTGCCCGTGGGCGGACTGCCCGCGGCCGTGTCGCCCCCGACCATCGTATAGCCGAAATTCAAATGGACGGTCACCGATCGGTAGGTTTTGCTCGCGATGCCGGTGATGCCCAGATCGGTCTTGCCCGTGCACGAGGGATTGTACGACGCCAGCCGGTCTTTATTGCACGTCGGCAGTTTGACGTGGAGTTGCGTCGCAAGGGTCACCGGCCGCCCCTCCCTGGCGCGAAGAAGGCGCGCTTTCAGCTTGAGGTTGACATCCCCCAGTCCGTTTTCCCCCGCGCTGCCGGATTGAAAGAACAGGACCGGCACATCCACCTTGAAATCGAGGTCATTCAGAATGCCGTCGGTCAATTCGAACAACAACATGGACAAATGATCGTTGGACGTAAATTGTTGATAGAGGAAGCCCGATTCGAGCACCGATTGCCCCTTCTCGATGGGATCGGCCCGCTCGGTCGACAAAAATGGCCGTGCCGCCCAACTGAATGCCGGCGCCATCAGCCCCAGGCCGAACCACGCCGCCGTCACGCCCACGAGGAAGAGCCTCGTCCCATGCATCCTGATCAGTCGCATCCGGCTTCCTCTCCTGCACGGCCAAAATCCCGCTGATTGTAGGGGGAGGCCGCCGGCTTGTCAAGAAACGGGCCTTTTCGTGCAGGCTCACATGCAAATTGTGCGCAAAAATGCACAGCAGATGATTGCATGCGCCACCCGCCGCAACCTCTTTCAATCATGTAACAATTCCTTTCCTGCACATCCCTGACGCCCGCCACGAACAAAAATGTGCATCGATGGCGATTTCCCATGCAATCCACACATACACCGGAATGTTCCAACCATTGAATAAACCATCCATTTCAGCTTTACAGTTGAACAGTTTTCCACCGCGGGTTCTGGCCTTGCTCTTGCATCATGCTGTTCATCTATCTCACTCCACACAGCGGAACAAGGGGGCAGCACGAATGGACAAACGAGCCAGAATTCTTATCATCGATGACGAGACGGGACCACGCGAGTCGCTCAAAATGGTCCTGAAGCCATTTTACGATGTCTTCACCGCCAACGGCCGCCAGGATGCCCTGGCCCTGCTGCAATCCACGTCGGTGGATCTGGTCACACTCGACCTGAAAATGGCCGATTGCCACGGCACCACGCTGCTCAAAGAGATTAAGAGCCTCTGCCCAAATACGCAAGCCATCATCCTGACCGGCTATGGGACGCTGAAAAGCGCCGTTGAAGCGATCCGATACGGCGCGGCCGATTACCTGCTGAAACCCTTCCAGGTCACGGAGATCCTGTCCGTGATCAATCGCGTCATCAGCCGGCCCGTCGTGTCGGGACAAATGGAAGCGGCCTTGCACGAACTTGAACAGGTGGCGGAATCATCGCACCCCTGACCCGGACCGGGACGAGCTCAACGATGACGGAATCCACCCTGATAGTGGCCGGCGTGCTGACCATGGTGTACAGCGCGTGCGAGCGGTGGTTGGTCACCCCGCCCTACTTCCTGCCGCTGTTTGCGTCGGTGGCCGCCGTGATTCTCTGGCTGCTGGTCTGATGGATTGTCATCCCCACGCACGCCATTCAATCGTTTCCGGCCTGGCCGGCCAGCAATAACTCCTCGGCGTGGCGGCGGGTGGCGGCCGTCACGGCCGTCCCGCCCACCATGCGGGCCAGTTCCGCCACCTGCTCCTTGCGGTTCAACTGCCGCACCTGCGTGATCGTCCGACCCCTCTGGGGGGCTTTCTCAACCACGTAGTGGCGATCGGCAAACGCCGCAATCTGCGGGAGGTGGGTGATGCAGAAAAGTTGCCGGCCTTTTGAAAGCGCCTTTAACCGGCGCCCCACCAATTCGGCCACCGCCCCCCCGATGCCGGCGTCGACCTCATCAAAGATCAGGACCGGCACGCGATCCGCCTGACCCAGCACCGTCATGATCGCCAGCATCAACCGGGACAGTTCCCCCCCTGACGCCACCTTGCGCAACGGCTTCAACTCCTCCCCCCGATTGGCGGCGATGAGATATTCAACCTCATCCCAGCCGTCCTCCCGGTAGGCTGCCGGTCCCTGCCGGCTGCAGCGCACCTCGCATCTGGCCTGCTCCATCTTCAACTGGGCCAGTTCCTGCTGGACCCGGCGCTGAAGTTGCTGGGCCGCCTTCCGCCTGGCCGCGGATAATGCGTCCGCACGTTCCCGAAGTTGCAATGACAACCCGGCCAATTCCTCCGTCAGCCCGGCCAATCGCTCTTCCTGATGCTGCAATCCCTCCAGTTCCGCCTGAACCGCCTCCGCCCGGGACATCAAATCGGCGACGGTGGCGCACCCGAATTTCTTCTTGAGCCGGCCGATCAGCGTCAGCCGGTCATCGATCTCCGCCAGCCGGCCCGGATCATCGGCCAGCCGTGCTTTGTAGTCGCGCATCAGGCGCGCGACTTCCTTGCATTGAATCGAGATGGCGTCCAGCTGGGCCGTCGCCGATTCCATGGTCGGATCGATCTGGGCGATGCGGGCCGCCAGCTTCTGGACGGCGGCAAGCTGGCCGAGTAACGACGGGTCCTCTTCGTACAGGAGCCGGTAGCTCTCTTCGGCGGAGCCGGCCAGCTGGGCCGCGTGGCGGAGCCGCGTCGCCTCCTCGCCCAGCGCCTCCTCTTCACCCGGGCGCAAACCCGCGCCGGCCAGTTCCTTGGCCTGAAATTCCAGCAACTCACCCCGCTGCGCCCGTTCGCGTTGAGCGGCCTCGCAGCGTGCCCGCTCCTCCTCCGCGGCCCGGTATCGCCGGTAGAGGGTCTGGTATTGCGTCAGCAGCGGGTCCAGTGAGCCGTAGCGGTCCAACAATTCGAGTTGTGCGGTCGGAGCGCGGAGCAGGTAATGGTCATGCTGGCCGTGAATATTGATCAGACCTTCGGCCAATTGGGAGAGCTGCGACACGGTCGCCATCTGTCCGTTGACGGCCACCCGGTTGCGATCCCCCCGCGCAATCACCCGTCTCAACACAATAGCCGGCTCGGACAACGGATCGATCCCGATCCGGCGCAGACGGCGCTCGGCGGCCTCGCGATCCGGCGGTTCCAATCGGGCTTCCACGACCGCCTCGTCGCAGCCGGTTCGAATCAGGTCGGCGGCGGCCCGGCCGCCGCACAGCAACCCAATGGCATCGACAATGATGGATTTGCCGGCGCCCGTCTCGCCGGTGAAGACGTGAAGACCTCGGTCAAACGACAGTTCAACGGCGTCAATAATGGCAACACTGCTGATGCGCAGCTCTTTGATCATGGAAACGTGACGGGGACCGTGGCGGGCGGAGCGCCGGGCGCGGCCCCGAAGAACGGCAGGGGCGCCGAGGCCGCCTCCTTGTGATCAACCACCCTCACGTCAAGATCGCATCCACGCGCTCTTTGATCTGGCGCTTCGGCACGACCCCGACCACCTTGTCAACGACGTTGCCGCCCTTGAAAAACAGGAGCGTCGGGATGCCCATGATCTGATACCGGCTCGCGATATCCTGATTCTCATCCGTGTTCAACTTCAACACCTTCAACCGGCCGGCGTATTCGCCGGCGATCTCTTCCACCGTCGGAGCCAACATGCGGCACGGCCCGCACCAGACCGCCCAAAAATCGACCAACACCGGCTCCTTCGCCTTCAACACCTCCTGGTCCCACTTCGAACCCTCAACGGCCTGTACCGTCCCCATCATGCCCCTCCCGATTCACGTCGGACCGCCCATGATCAACCGGGCATCCACCCTGTCTGTTTGTTATATAACCACCTTGCGTGCAGTGTCAATCGGCACCCAGACGCCTCAAAAAAAACCTCCCCCCGGCTATCCTGCGGTCGCCGGGGGGAGGTCGATTCGCGCACCGGGCGTCGATTAGTACATGTCGCCCATGCCGCCTCCGGGCGGCATCGCCGGCGCCTTCGCGTCCTTCTCCGGCAACTCGGCGACCATCACCTCGGTCGTCAACATCAACGACGCGACGCTGGCCGCGTTTTGCAGCGCGGTACGGGTCACCTTCGTCGGATCGATGATGCCCGCCTCGAGCAGATCACAGTAGATCTCGGCGGCCGCATCAAACCCGGAGTTGGTTTTTTCCTTTTTCACCCGCTCAACGACGACGGAGCCTTCGAAACCGGCGTTTTCCACGATCTGCCGAATCGGCTCTTCGAGCGCCCGCTTCAGGATGGTGACGCCGATCTGTTGATCCCCTTCCAGCTTGAGTTTCTCAACCGCGGGGATGCAGCGCAGCAGGGCCACGCCGCCGCCGGGAACAATGCCCTCTTCCACGGCCGCCTTGGTGGCGTGCAACGCGTCCTCGACCCGGGCCTTTTTCTCCTTCATCTCCGTTTCGGTGGCCGCCCCCACGTTGATCACGGCGACCCCCCCGACGATCTTGGCCAGCCGCTCCTGCAGCTTCTCGCGGTCATAATCCGAGGTGGTCTCCTCGATCTGGGCCTTGATCTGCTTGATGCGCCCCTGGATCTTGGACGTCTCCCCCGCCCCTTCCACGATCGTGGTGTTATCCTTGTCGATGGTGACACGTTTGGCGCGGCCGAGATCGGAGACTTTCACATTCTCGAGCTTGATGCCGAGATCCTCCGAGATGACCTGGCCGCCGGTGAGGATGGCGATATCCTCCAGCATCGCCTTCCGGCGATCGCCGAAGCCCGGCGCCTTGACCGCGGCGCAGCTGAGCGTGCCTCGCAGCTTGTTCACCACCAGGGTCGCCAGCGCTTCGCCCTCGATCTCTTCCGCGAGAATCACGAAGGGTTTCCCCATGCGGGCCACCTGCTCGAGGATCGGCAGAACATCCTTCATCGAGCTGATCTTCTTCTCATGGATCAACAGAAAGGCATCTTCCAGAACGCATTCCATCCGCTCCGGATCGGTCACGAAATAGGGGGAGATGTAGCCTCGATCGAACTGCATCCCTTCCACCACGTCCAGGGAGGTCGTCATGCTCTTGGCCTCCTCCACCGTGATGACGCCGTCCTTGCCGACCTTTTCCATCGCCTCGGCGATCAGCTCGCCGATGGTCGCGTCATTGTTGGCGGAAATGGTGCCGATCTGGGAGATCTCCTTCTTGGACTGACAGGGCTTGCTGAGCTTCTTGAGCTCATCAATCACCACGCTGACGGCCCGATCGATGCCCCGCTTGACCTCCATGGCATTGGCGCCGGCCGACACGTTCTTGACGCCTTCGCGAATAATCGCGTGCGCCAGCACGGTCGCGGTGGTGGTGCCGTCCCCCGCCACGTCGCTGGTTTTGCTCGCCACTTCCTTGACCAGCTGTGCGCCCATGTTTTCCCACGGGTCTTTTAATTCAATCTCTTTCGCCACGGTGACGCCGTCTTTCGTGATCGTGGGCGCGCCGAATTTCTTGTCGATCACCGCATTGCGTCCCTTCGGGCCCAGTGTCGCCTTGACTGCGTTGCTCAATTGCGTGACGCCGCGCAGAATCGCCGAACGTGCATCATCGCTGAAGAGAATTTGCTTTGCCATTGAACGTGCCTCCTGTCAGTGCAATTCGATAATCGGTTGAACGATTATACGGTGTGGTTATTTGTCGAACACTCCGAGAATGTCCTCTTCCTTGACGATCAGAAAATCGGTGCCGTCGATTGCGATTTTGGTTCCCGCATACTTGTCAAACAGCACGGCGTCGCCGACCTTGAGCGCCTTGACCTCGGCTCCCACGGCTTCCACTTTCCCCTTCTGGGGCTTTTCCTTCGCGGCATCCGGAATGTAAATGCCCCCCGCCGTCCGCTCAAGCTCCTCTGTAAAGCTGACGAAGACCCGGTCCTTCAATGGCTTAAATTTGATGTTCACCGCGGCTTTCTTCTGTGTTTCTGTCGCCATCTGCTCTCCTCCGTTCGTCTTATGAAAAATTCAGAAACTCTTCTCGGTCACCCTTATTAGCACTCACCAAAGTTGAGTGCCAACACTATAACAAACTCACCCATCAATGTTCAAATGGTTTTGAACATTTTTTATCAGACTATTTGGTCTTCTGGAAAAAAGAGCTGGGGAAAATCGATCTCATTTGATCTTTTTCACTTTTTTTGAAGACTTTTCGCCTCTTTTTTATCGGTATTCGATCCAGGAGTCGGAACGGCTTCAGGCACGACCGACTTGAAAATACGCCAGGATTTCAACAGTTCCACGGCTTTTTCAAGCTGGGGGTCTTTATCATCCTTGCCCTGCTGTCCTTCAGGCACAACCTTCATCTGCTGATTGTTGGGATCAGGCGCCGCATCGGCGGGAGGAACCTCCTCTTCAGGACCGCCGTTCTGACGCCGGAGCAGGTCCTGCTCACGGATCACCTTGTGAGCCCCTTCGTCCCTCCCGGCGACCACGATATCGGGCACGATGCCGATGCCGTGGATCGACCGGTCCTTCGGCGTGTAGTATTTGGCCGTCGTCAGTCTGAGCCCGGAGCCGTCGCTCAGGGCAATGATCGTCTGCACGGAGCCCTTGCCGAAGGTCGTCGTGCCCAGCAGGATCGCGCGCCCCCAGTCCTGCAGGGCGCCCGATACGATTTCGGACGCGCTGGCGCTGCCGGCATTGACCAGAATGATCATCGGCAAGTCCACCACGGGTGATTCGCCGTTGGCGCGGTATTCCTCGACCGTTTCGTTGCGGCCGCGAATCGAGACGACCAGCTTGCTTTTCGGCAGGAACTGCTCCGACACTTCAACGGCGGAGGTCAGCAGACCGCCCGGATTATTCCGCAAATCCAAAATCAGCGACTGCGCCCCCTCGCCCACCAACCGCTTCAACGCCACCTTCAAATCCGCGCTCGTCTGTTCCTGAAACTGCGTCAGGCGGACGTAGCCGATGTGGTCATCCATCATCTGGCTTTTGACGCTCTGGATTTTGATCGTTTCCCTGGTCAGCGTCACCTTGATCGGGGCGGTTTGTCCCTCCCGCCGGAGCGTCAGCGACACCTTCGTCCCCTTGGGACCCCGCAGCTTGTTGACCGCGTCGGTCAACGTCATGTTCTTGGTGGATCCCCCCTCGATCTCCGTGATCAAATCGCCCGCCTTGACGCCGGCACGGTCGGCCGGCGTGCCTTCGATGGGCGCGATCACCACCAGCCGGTTCTCCTTCAAGCCGATCTGGATGCCGAGCCCGCCGAACTCGCCCTTGGTATCGACCTGGATTTCCCGATAGACGTCCGGCGGCATGTAGGCCGAATGCGGATCAAGGGTGTTGACCATCCCCTGCAGCGCGCCGTCGACCAGCTTGGCGCTGTCGATCGGCTCCACATAGTTTTTTTCCAGCTGGGAGAGCACTTCGGCGAACACCCTGAGCTTGTCATAGGTTTCCACCGCCGCGATGCTGCGCCCTTCGAGGGTTTTCCCGATCAACACCCCCGCAAACAGCATCGTCACCAGCCCCAACACCGAGAGCACCGCCTGCCGACCCACACGCTTCATCCTGAGACCCCTTTCCTACCCTCGTTTTTTCAACCAGGTTAATGGATCCAGTGGCGTGCCGTGATGGCGCAACTCGAAGTAGAGCGTCTGCTCGTCGCTCAAGCCCGTCTCTCCGACCACGCCGATCGCCTGCCCCACCGTCACCGCTTCGCCCACCTTGATGTCCGTCTTGCCCAGGTGAGCGTACAACGTATAATAATGATCGCCATGATCCAAGACTACCACAAGACCGTAACCTTTGAACCAATCGGCATAGACCACCACCCCTTGATAGACCGCCTTGACCGCATCCCCTTCCCGGGCCTTGATTTCAATCCCGCGCCGGAAGATATCCGTATTATACTGTGAATGGCGCTGGCGGCCAAATAACCCGGTGACGGCTCCATCATAGGGCCAGGGCAGCCGTCCCTTGGCCTGGGCGAGCCGCCCGTCGGTTTTTCGTTTGGCGGCCTCCAGTTCCAGCCGCTTCAACAGCTCCTGAAGCTGCTTCGCCGACTCCTCCAGCTCCGTGATGGCCTTCGCCGTCGTCGTTCGTTCCGTCCGGACCCTGGCCAGCAACGTCCGCTTGTCGGCCCTGGCGCCGGTGATATCGTCCAGCACGCCCGCCAGTTCGCGGCGCTCGCGGTTGAGTCGCTCGGAGGCGTCCCGTTGGGCCCGCAGTGCATCGGCCAGCGCGTCCCGCTGCCGGGCGTAGTCGGCCATCAACGCCGATTCCCGGGCGGCGATGCGTTGCAACCCGTCCAGACGCATCAGCAAATCCTGATAGTCTGACGCACCAAACAGCATGGCCCATTCGCCGTCAACACCGCTGACATAGACGGCCCTCAACCGGGCCGCCACCGACTGCCGGAGCGTCCCGACGCTCTGTTCCAGCCGCGTCACGTCATCATCCAACTGTTTGACCGTCTGGCTCCGGTCACGAATCTGCCGATCCAGCACCGTCATCTGACGGCGTCCGGCGTGGACGCGGCGATCCAAGGCGTCCAGTTCGCCCAACACCGATTGCTCCTTCCGGACCGTCGCCTGCTGTTGCCGCTTTTTCTGGTCGAGCTGCCGGTTGAGCTCCTCCAGTTCCCGTTTCGGATCAGCGGCGGAACGGTTCTCCGCCCACGCCGGGCCGGTCAGGCAGACGCTCCACAGCCATCCCATCAGGCCCCCCGCCAAGCCGATGACCGCCGCGCAGTGGAACACCCGCCATCGATTCGACGCCGCCGGCTCCACCGTCACCCCGTCGACAATCGAAAATGGCGCTGCAGAGCGATGATGCTGCCCGCTCCACCCAACAACGCCCCCGCACCACACAACACCAGCAGCAGATCGGCCGGAAGAAAGTGCAGCCCTCCGCGCCCCAGCAAAAAGCCCCCGACGACTTCGAGGGTCGGCCCGAATTGCGCCACCACACCGGCGAGCAACCCCACCGCGCACCCGACACTGATGAGGCCGAGCATGACGCCTTCCAGCAGATAGGGGAGCGCAATCACGCCGGGCGAGGCGCCGACGATCCTCAGCACCGTGATGTCGATGCTGCGCGCGCCGATCATGAACCGGATGGTATTGGTGACGATGGCCACGACGGCGATCGCCACCAGACCGCCGATGCCCACGCCGAGCGCCCGCACAAACGACCAAAAGACGCGAAACCGGTCGATCCACTCCTGACCGTATCGAACCGTGGCCACCCCCGTCCACGCGCGAATCCTGCCGGCCAACTCGGCCAGCTGGTCCAACACGGCCGGGTCCTGACGGACACGCAACTCGAAGGAGGCCGGCAGCGGATTTTCACCCAGCCCCTCCAGCAGGGAAGCCTGGTCCTTCAACCGCGTCTTGAAGCGGCTCAGCGCCTCCTCCTCGGAGACATAGACCACCGATTCCACCGCGGGCTCCCGCTCCAGTTGCCCGCGCACGACATCCCGCTGGGCCTGATCGAGTCCCTCCCGCAAAAACACCTGCACGCGCGCCTCCTCGGAGGCCGCCTGTGTCATCTCGCGGATGTTCACCCACACGAGCAGAAACAACCCGAGCACGAAAAATGCCACGGTGATCGTGGAGACCGCCAGCGCCACGACGCCCCGATGCTCGCGCAGATGGCGGGTCAATTCTTCAAGACAGAAGAGGAGCCGTCTCACCGCCGCCTCCTTCGTCTTTGACCACGGCGCCGTCCCTGAGCGTGATGACGCGGCACCCAAGCCGCGCGATCAACGCCCGGTTGTGCGTCGCCAGCACGATGGTCGTGCCCCGCAGGTGAATCCCCCGCAACAGTTCGCCGATGTCCCGGGCCAGTTCCTCGTCCAGGTTGCCGGTCGGTTCGTCGGCCAGCAGCACCGGCGGCTCGTTGACGAGCGCGCGCGCAATGCAGGCCCGTTGCTGTTCCCCCGCCGACAGTTCGCGCGGGAGCGCCGCCCGTTTCTTTTCCAGTCCGACCATGCGCAGGGAGAAGATCGTCCGCTGATTGGCTTCGGAAATCGAAGAGCCGGCCACCCGGGGCGCCAGCAGGATGTTGTCGAACAACGACCGGGTCGGCAGCAATTTGAAATCCTGGTAGACCATGCCGATCATCCGCCGGACGGTGTGGATCTTGCGGGCCGGCAGCCGGCTGATGTTCCGTCCCATGACCACGACCTGTCCCTGATCAGCCCGTTCCTCGCAAAAAATCAACTTCAGCAGCGTGGTCTTGCCGGCCCCGCTGGGGCCGGTGACACACACAAATTCGCCCCGCTCGATCTGCACCGTGACGTCGTTGAGCGCCGGGGCCGATCGGCCGTACCGTTTGGTCACATGATAGAGCTGGATCAT
>JACQCE010000095.1 GCA_016201765.1 Nitrospirota bacterium | reverse complement strand
GTAGGGGGAGTTGGGGTTTTCCTTCAACAGGCGTTGCATGGTTTTGACGCCTTCGCTGGTATTCCCCATGCTCAGGAGCGCGGCGCCCGCGTCGAACAGGGCGATGCTGGCGACGTCGGTCGTCGGCAACTCGTCGTAGAGTTTGAGGAACCCCTCCGCCGCTTCCTTGGTTTTGCCCTCCTGTTTGAGCCCCTCCATCTGTTTGTAGACGGCCGAGGCGAGCACCCGCTTCAACTCCGCCGCCTCCTGCGGCTGCAGCCGCTGCGCCAGCTCGACCGTCTTCCGGTATTCGTCGGCCGCCTTGGTGTAGTTCTTCTCCTCGAAATAACTGCTGCTGATCAATTTTTGCGCCAGATAGCGCAGGCGGCCGTCGGTGCTCGGGGCGCTGCTCCCGGCCCGCTTGGCCAGCTCCCGGCTCGCTTCGTAGCGTTTGATCTGGTAGGCCATCTCCGCGCCCTTCAGCAGCACCTCCGGCACGTGCGGGTCCTTGGGAAAGGTGTCGGCGAAGTGGGCCGCGTTCTCGTACATGGCGACGGCGACTTCCTCCGGAATCTGTCCGCCGGCCTTGTCGACCGCCTTGCCGGCCGCCAGGATCGCGCCGTAACCGGCATCGGCGCTCGAGGCGTGCGTGGGATAGAAATAGGCCGATTTTTCATAGGCGGTCGCCGAGTCCGTATAGCGCCCCTGGTCGTAATAAAGCTCGCCGAGCAGATAGGTGACCTGGCCCGCCTCGATCTCATCGGGGAATTGATCCAGAAACCGCTGGTACCATTTGATCGCGTCATCGTACAGGGCGGGATCCTTCGTCGTCTGCGCCTGGGCATGGTAGTACTGCGCGACCTGCATGATCGCCTCTTTCAGCTTGGGTTTGATCCGGTTGCGGACGGCGAGGTCCTGCCGCTTGGCCCACGGCGAATCGGCGCCGAATTTTTGATCGAACGTGATCCGGGCCTGCAGCGCGGCATCCGTCCAGCGGGCCTTGGTGTAGAGCTGCACCACGGCGGCCTGAAAGAGCGGCGCCGCTTCATGGAGCGGGTTTTCCTCCACGAACGTGGCGTAGGTCTGGCCGGCGTCCTGGATGCGTTCCTGCCTCAGGTAGAGGTCGCCCAGATTGCGGTAGAGCAGTTCTTCATAGTCGCGGTGGCCGTGCTTCTTGAAGTAGGCCGCCAGTTCGGGCGCCCCGCCCTGGTAATCGATGGCCAGCAGGGTGGCGCTGATGACCTCCTTGAGCATGGCCGCGTCCCGCTCGGTGTAGGCGTTCACGTCCAGCCGCTTTTTGCCCGACCGGTCCTGGATGGCGCGATTGTCGAGCATGTTCAGGAACAGCTCGCTGGCCCTGGGAAAATCCTCGAGCTGAAAATAGCTCCAGCCCAGCTTGTAGCGGACGACCTCGGCCAGGCGCGAATCGTTCTGCTTGCCCATCGCGGCTTCGTAGGCGACGGCCGCCTGTTTAAAGAGGCCCGATTCGAAGTAGAACTCGCCCAGGCGGAAGGAAGCTTCGCTGCGATAAAAACTCCTGGGGTAGTCCTTGAGCAGCCGTTCCAGAATGGCAATCGCCTTGTCGGTCTGTCCGCTCTCATACCACCCCTTGGCCAATTGATACAGCACGCTGTCATTGGCCGCGCGCGTGGGATAGAGTTTCAGCAGTTGCTCGTAGATGGCGATCGACCGGCCGTGGTCGATCTTCGGGCGGGCCGGCGCCGCGGAGGATTTTTTGCCGGGCAGGGCGCTCTTGTCCTGTTCGGCGGCATAGAGATCCAGCCGGCGGCGGTAGATGGTGTCCTCCATCTTCATGTACAGGTCGCCCAGCCGGTGCAGCGCCTCGGCTTTGAGCTCGTCCTTGTAGGAAAAGTGCTTCAGGATGTAATTTTCGTATTCGCGCAGGGCGTCGAGCTTGGAGGGATTGCGGGACGCCTCCTGCTGACTGTTCAGGACGTCCCTGACGGTATCGTTGATTTTCGATTGTTCGATGACATACAGGTCCTGCTTCGTGGCGCAGGAGGCCAGTCCGATGGCCAGCGTCAGGACAACGGTCGCAACCGGGCGCCGCATTACATCCCTTCCTGCAGGCCCGCCGTGTCCAGCACGAGATTGCGGGCGATGCCGATACTGGCCTGCACGGAGGCTTCCTCGAGCCGGATCTGGGACTGCTGGAGCCACTGGCTCGACGCCTGGCCCAGTTCTTTCTTGAAGGCGGTCTGAAGGCCGGTCGCCTGTTTTTTCATCTCTTCAAACCCGGCGCGCAATGCGGTGAAGCGTTGTTTGTTTTCCTGGCCGGACAGCCATTGGGACTGGCTCTGGGCCATCTGGCTCAGGTCCAGCAGTCCTCCGTCGATCAGGGTGATGGCGCGCGTCAGGGCCTGATACTGTTCCAGCGCCCGTTGAAGCGTCTCCTCCTCCTTGAAGTGGTTGAGCAGGTCGTCGAGCTGCACCTGGCTCGACAGGCCGGAGACGACGGGGTACCGGTCGATCGCGACGGGCGGGATCCAGTTCGGCTGGGCGATGGCATCGATCTGTTGCTGGAGCGCCTGGGCCTGCGTGGTGACGCTGTCCAGCGCAAGCCGGAACTGGTCGATCGACAGTTTGAACGCCTGCAATCTGGAATAGGCGTAGCCGAGCGCGACCAGGGCTTCCTGGCTGTAGGGGCTGTTGGGAAAGCGCTGGCGCAGGTCCTTGAAGACGACGGCCGCCTTGACGAATTCCTCCTGCTTGAAATAGCCCCATCCGATGCCGAACAGGGCCTGGTCGAAGAGGGGGCTGGTCGGCGGCACCTGGCCGAACTGGCCGATGGCGTCGGCGTACCGTTTCTGATGGAGGAATTCGTAGCCGACGGTCAGGTGGGCCTTGTTGATCAACTGCTGGAACGTCCGGTTGCCCTGTGCGTCGAGGGCCGCGAGCCGGCGGAAACTTTCGACGGCCGAATAGACATCGCCGAAATTCAGATAGGCCAGCCCCATCGAGTATTGTGCAAAGGGGTAAAACTCACTGTAACGGGGGATCTGATTCAGCGTGGTGAAGGCCCGTTCAAACTCCTTGAGCTGCAGAAAGCTGTTGCCGGCCAGGTAGAGCGCTTCATGATAGAGCGAGACGCGCAGTTTCGGGGTGACGCGGTTGAATGCATTCACCGCATCCCGGTACCGTTGCGATTCGTAGGCGGCTTTTTCCAGGTAAAACCACCCCTCCAGCGCCTCGCGGACGCCCTCCTGTCTGGTATAGGGCGTGATCAACGCGACGACGTGGTTGGGCATGCCGGCGGCCAGGTAGGCGTCGGCCATGCGAAACTGCAGCGAGACCAGTTCCGCCTGCGGCAGCCCCCGTTGCTGGGCCAGCGCATACCACCGCAAGGCGTCGAGCGGTTCCCCGGACCGGGCGGCCAGCTCCCCCGACCAATAGGGCCAGGCGTTCTTGGATTTGCTCACGGCCGGAGAGAGGAGGCCCCATTGGTCGATGGCGAGCGGGAGCGGTTGTCCCTCCTCCGCATCGCCCAGCAGGTGCAGATCGGCCCAGAGCCCGCCGGCGCCCTTGTCGATCGCGACGATTGCCTCCGCCCGCTTGGGCGCGCCATTTTTGCCCGTTCCCTCCGCGACCAGGCGCAACTGGTGCCGGCCCATTGAGACGACGTTGCGGCTCAACGGCAGGAACCCCGCCTCCTGCAGCAACTCCAGCAGCGCGGGGGTCAGCGACCGGGCGCTCACTTCATGGCCGTCCAGTTCCACGCGGACGGCCGAGATCCAGGGCGGCAGCGGTCCACTGGACTGGGTGAGCACCACAAACAACTCGGCGTTGGTAAAGACGGCCTCTTCGCGCAGTGAGAGCCGTTCCCGCTCCAGATCAACCAGCCGGCCCTTCAGCGCCTCCAGATTGGCGATGGTCGCGCTGAACGGCGCGCCGGGGGGTGTTGGGGCCGGTTTGGGCTCGGCCGGCGCGGCCGGCGCCGTGGTCGATCCAGCCGGAACGTCGATTTTCTTCTGGGCCGGCGGAGCCGTTTGCGCGGTTGCTCCGACGGCCGGCAGGCAGAGCGCGAGACCGCAGAGGAGGATGGCGAAACCGGGAAGCGGCCGGCGGGCCAGGCGGGCGGATAGCGGATGAACCGGGCGACGGATCGGGATCGGGCGCATAAGCGTCGGGCGCGTTGGAATCAGGGAGGGCCTCTCTCGGGGGTGGCGGTCTAATTCACGGTGGCGAAATCGCTCTTCTAGGCTATCGCATGAACGGCGAAAAATCAAGGCGTCCCGCCACGGCGGTAGTGGGCCAGTTTCACCCGAAAAATAGGGACACGTCCCAATTTTGGTGAGTGCCTGCTGCCTGCTTGTGACTGCCTCTGGGAAAATTGGGACGTGTCCCTATTTTTGACGTCAAACATGAGGCGGCATAAAACTGACCCACTACCCGCCACGGCGGTAGTGGTATAATCGACCGTCGTTTCGGTGGTTCTTTCCCGGCAGACGAGGGCCGTTTTTCCATGGCATATCCACTCACCAGACGGGAACTGCTGGCCGGTGCGGCGCTGGCCGCGTGGGGCCTGCTGGCGCCGCCCGCGCGCGCGGAGGAGGCGCGCCACTGGTGGCGCCAGCGCACGCCGCCGCCCTCCATTGTGGCCGTGGTGCGCACGGATGATCGCGCGCACGGCATCCCGCGCGCCGTCGAGCTGCTGGGGGACAATCCCGTGGCGGGCAAGGAAGTCCTGCTGATTCCCGATCTGGAGAGCAAGACGCCCTATCCCTTGACGACGCATCTGGACACGCTGGTCCACCTGAGCCGCACACTCTGGGGGCTGCGGGCCGATTCGGTGACCATCGGGGCGCAGAGCAGCCGTCAGCCGACCCGGGACGTGCTGGCCGCCTTGAAGCTGCCCGAGCGGTTGGAGCAGATCGAAGCCCGGCTGATCAACCTGGAGGAGCTGGCTTTTGCCGAATGGAGAAAAGTGTCCACCCCGGGCGGCCAGTGGCGGCAGGGATTTCATCTGGCCCGGCCGGTGCTCGAATCGTCCTGCGTGGTGACCACCTGCCAGTTGCGCGCCGAGCAGAAGGTCGACCTGGCCATGTCGCTCTGGCTGGGGACCAATCTGCTGCCCAAGCGGGATGTGCTGGACCGGTCCGAATTGCAGCAATCGCCCCATCCCGGCCGGCTCATCGCGGAATTGAATCAGGGCTATCGCCCGTCGCTCATTGTGCTGGACGGGATTGAGGCGGTGGTGGACCCGACCCTGCCCCTCATCGACCGCTCGGCCAAGTTGATCCTCGCGGGCACCGATCGCGTCGCCGTCGACGCGGTGGGCGCGGCCGCGCTGCAACTGCTGGGCGTGCGCTTTAACAAGAAGCTTTTCGAGCTCGAACAGATTGCGTGGGGACTGATCCTCCGCGTGGGCATCAACCGTCCCAGCCAGATCAAGCTGGTGGCGGCGGCCGATGCCGACAGCCGGCGCCTGGCCGATCAATTGAGCGAGCAGTTGGCCCATGGATAAACGGCGGAATCCCCTGCTCCTCATGCCGACGCCGGCGGACGGGCTTGCCCTGCTGCCCATGGCCGCCATACCGGGCATCTGGGCGCTGTATCTCTCCGGCGCCGGTCCGCTGCTGGTCGAGTGGGGCCAATCGGAACAACGCGCACTGTGGTGGAGCTGGTCGATCCAATTATCGCCGCTGCTGATCGGCCTGGCCGCGCTGGCTGTCTGGCTGGCGGCCAACGACTGGGATTGGGCCAACCTTGGTTTTCGGGAGGTCGACTGGCGCCCGGCGGCGATCGGCGCGGGAGTGGGTCTCCTCCTGGCGCTGGTCAACCTGGCGGTCATCACGCTGATCGAGCCGTGGCTGTCGGGCGGGCGAAGCGTCGGGTACGAGCTGTTCTATCAGACGCCGCACGCGCGTCCGCCCTCGTGGTTGATGCTCGGGCTGGTGGTGCCCGTCGTGGCGGTTGTGATCGAGGCGTTCTTCCGGGGGTTTCTGCTGGGGCGGTTATTGGTCTGGTTGCCGGCTGGGTGGGGGGGGCGTTGGGCGGCGATTGTGGGTGGGGCGCTGCTCTTTGCGTGGGATCCGTTTCTGGTCATGTCGTTTCATGAATGGCACTGGCTGGGCTGGTCGGACGGAATTGTCTGGGGCTGGTTGTTCGTCCGGACGGGCACGCTCCTGGCACCGATCGCGGCGCACGGTGTTGAAGTGGCGGCGTTGTATACGGTATTTCGGTGGGTGCTGGCATAATCTCCCGGGTTGTCTGGGGAGGTAGTGTTTACCCAGCTTGCAACGCGAGCGTGAGGGGGAGGCTCCCAACTTGGGGGCAGATTTTAAATCTGTTCCGGTGGGGACAGAATTGAATTCTGTCCCCCTTCCTTCGACGCGAGCCCCTATAATACTGAGGTGAGCCATGGACAAGCGACGCAAATATGAACGGGTCTCGGCGATCATTCCCGCGGAGGTCACCTGGCTGGAGCCCGGCATCCGGATCGAGGCGAACGTGACGATGCTGGGACGCGGGGGACTGGAACTGTTTGCGCCGCGGGCGATTGAAGAGGGGCAGAGCGTGGAAGTCGAACTGCACCTCTTTGCCGGGCGGCACGATGAAGGGGTTGAACGGGTGGTGGGGACGGTCGTCTGGCTCAAGGTTGATCTGGACGGCAACGCCATCGGCGTGAAATTTGCGGAACCATTAACGCCCAAAACGCATCCGCTCCTGAGCCAGTATCTCGATCGGATCCGGACGTGGGGGCG
>JACQCE010000074.1 GCA_016201765.1 Nitrospirota bacterium | reverse complement strand
GGCGGCATCTGAGCTGGGGGGCGAACTGGGCGACGAGCTGGCGGCGGCGATTGAGGCCGAGGAACGCTTCTCCTCCACCGCCGGCGATGACGCCTCGGCCGCCTACCGCGAGCTGACGGCGATCGGCGAGCGCCATCCCGATGCGTCGTATTTTCTGGAATTTCTGGTCTATGCCACCTGGTGCCATCTGATGGATGAGACCGTGCCGGAGCATTTCAAGCGTGGGGTGGCGCTCTGCCGGCAGTTGTTGCAGCGGGAATTGGGCGACGCCGAACGGGTGACGCGGCTGCGGTCGATTGAACAATCCTTCCGCGCCGGGCTGGGAGAGACATCCGAAGAGTTGATCGACTACGACGCGGACACGCTTACAGGCGGGGATTAATGGGGAACAGGCGGATTAGAGAAGCCAATGCGGATTAAGGATTACGGGGTAAAGGGCAATGGCGAATGTCGAATGACGAATGTCGAATGGAAGGCGAAAAGCAAAGCCGGAAAGTAGAGAGTGGATGGAATGGCGAATGACGAATGGAAGGCGGACAGTGGAGAGTGGATAGTGGAAAGTGGAGTAGAGAGGCGAAGGCGGAGAATGGAAAATAGAAAATGGAAAGTGGATGACGGGACATTGCGATTGATGATTTCGAATGAACGGCCCAAACAATGACGATGCAGTACCGGTTCAGCCCCTCTGATCTCACCTTTCTCTATGACGGCTGCAAGCATTGTTTCGTGCTGAAGGTCAAGCACGGCATCGCCCAGCCGACGATCCGGCTGCCCGGCATCTTCAACACGATCACGCTCCTCCAGAAGGAACTCTATTCGGGCAAACGGACCGAGTCAATCTGTCCCGGCCCGCCGCCCGGGGTCGTCCGCTACGGCGAGCAGCAGGTGCGCTCGCAACCGATCACGTTCCCCGGGGTTGAAAGCTCCTGTTACATCAGCGGCCGGTTCGACATTGTGGCCGAGCTGGATGATCGGTCGTACGGGGTGTTCGATTTCAAAACGGGCCGCGCGACGGAAGAAAAGGCCGGCCTGTACGGCCGGCAGCTCCATGCCTACGCCGTGGCGCTGGAACGGCCGGCCGAAGGGGCGCTGGCGCTCGCGCCGGTTTCCAGCCTCGGACTGCTCTATTTCACGCCGGATCGTTGCTCGCAGCCTGCGCCGCCGCGCCAATCGCTGGAGGGGGAGATGCGGTGGCAGGCGGTCCGGCGCGATGATGAGTCGTTCCTGAAGTTTCTTGAAGGTGTCATCCGGCTGCTGGACGGCCCGATGCCGCCGCTGGAGCCGACGCACTGCGACTGGTGCGCCTATCGGATGCGGACGGGGCAGTCGGAACTGGCGGCCGCGGCGTCGGAGGCTGCCGGGACCGGCTCGCCGCCCTGTCCGACCTGCAACGGCCCGATGCGGCGGCGAACCGGGAAATTCGGCGCCTTCTGGTCCTGCATGAATTATCCGGCCTGCAAGGGCACGCGGAATGTCTCTGGGTGAGGGCTCATACAGGTGGCGCTGAATCAATATATTACCGCTCAAGACCTCTACAATTACACGAAGTGTCATCATAAGATTTATCTGGATGCGAACGGCGACCCCGCCGAGAAGGGCGAGGTCAGTTCATTCGCCAAACTGCTCTGGGAGATGGGCTTGCAGACGGAGCGGGAGTATCTGAGCGGGCTGGCCGGCTGCGGGGAAGCGGTGACGGATCTCAGCCGGTCGACGCCTGAAGCGGCCTCGGTGCAGACGCGTGAGGCGATGCGGCGCAGGGGTGCCTGATTCACGGGCGGTATCGGGGGCGGCCCGATTTGTTGATGCGGCGCGATGACGCGCCGTCCGCATGGGGCGGCTATCATTACGAGCCGATCGACATCAAGGCCGGCCGGGGCTGGGAGGAACGGGATGGGGAGGTCACCGGCTTCAAAACGCATTACGCCTATCAGATGATGTTCTATCGCGATCTGCTGCAGGCAATTCAGGGGTATGCGCCGCCGACGGCCCGGATTATCAACGTCGATCAGGAGATCGAGGAATTCGATCCGGCCGAGTTTGAGGACGAGTATCGCTCGGCCAAGGCGGAGGTGGAACGGCTGGTGGCCGGCGAGGAGCAGTCGGAACCGGTGCTGGGGAGCCATTGCGCGCAGTGCGAATGGTTCGGCCGCTGCCGGGATTGGGCGGATGCGACCGATGATCCGACGAAGGTGTTCTTTATCGGCAGGACGAAGTTCGGGCTCAAGCAGGCGGGCGTGAGGACGGTGGCGGAGTTGTCACGGATCGATGTGCAGAAGCACCTCGCGCCGCCGTTTAAAATCCCCCGGATGGGGAAGGCGACGCTGGAGCGGGCCCGGCGGCGGGCGCAGGTGGTGCTCAAGGGGGAGCCGGAGATCCGGCCCGGTTACGCCTTTCCCGAGGCCGGCACGGCGGTCTATTTCGACATCGAGGATGATCCGACGCGCGCGGTGACCTACCTCTACGGCCTGCTGGAGGTGGCGGGGACGCAGACGCCGCGGTTTCGCTATTTTCTGGCCGAGCACCCGGATGCAGAGGAGCGGGCGGTCCGGGAGTTCTGGGACTATCTGGCGCAACGGGAGGACGCGGTCTATTACGTCTATTCCCACAAGGAGCGGACGACGCTCCGGCGGCTGATGGAAAAATACGGCCTCGAGCAGCGGGTATTTGAACGGTACGTGCAAGCCGAGTACGATCTGTATCAGAAGCTGGTGGTGGACTATTCCGACTGGCCGACGTACTCCTACGGGATCAAGCAGATCGCGAAGCAGGTCGGCTTTGCGTGGCGCGACGTCGATCCGTCCGGGGTCAACTCCATCGTCTGGTACAATGATTTCCTCTCCGACCCGAGCCGGCGCGAGGTGATGACGCGGATTCTGGAATATAACGAGGACGACTGCCGGGCGATGGTGGCGGTGAAACGGTATTTTGAGGAGAGGGCGAAGCAAGGTGACAAGTGACGAGTGGATAGTGGAAACTGAGAGCAAGGCAAAGGCGGAAAATGGAAAGTAGAGAGTAGAGAGTAGAGATGGAACGCTTAACCCCGGAGAGACTACGCGAGGAGCAGGCGACGACGCTGGCCGAACCGAAGATGCGGTACGGCCCGCTGGTGACGCTGTTCTTCTTCCTGTTCGATCTCGTCTACGGCCGCAGGCGGAGCTGGAGCAAGTTCAAGGTGCTTGAGGTGGTTGCGCGCGTGCCCTATCAGGCCTGGGAGCATGTCGCCTACATCGCCATCACGCACATCTATTTCGAACAGGCCGATTACGCCCGGCGCATCTTCGACCGGGTGAAGGAATCCCGGGCGCAGCAGGACAACGAGCAGTGGCATCTGCTGATCCTGGAAGAGTGGACGCACCGGCAGAAGATCCGCGAGAGCTTTGTGTTCTACCGGTTGCTCCCGCAGGTGATCGCCTTCTTCTACTACCAGATCAGCTGGTTGCTGTACGTGTTCAAGCCGGCTTGGAGCTATCGCCTGAATGCCGCGTTCGAAGACCATGCCGCGCGGGAATACATGCAGTTCGTCAAGGAGCATCCGGAGTTGGACTCGATCCCGTTCGAGAGCGCCTTCAAGCAGGACTTCGGCAATTTCCCCACGCTGGCGGACGTCGTCCGTCAGATCGGCTACGACGAGCGGGTGCATCGGGAGGAGAGTCTGGCCCAGATTGAGACGGCGAGGTTTGTGTAAGGGCGAGTGGAGAGTGAAAAGTGGATAGTGGAAAGTGAAGAGCAGGGCAACGTCGAACTTCGAGTGACGATTGGCGAAGAAAAAACCGGGGCCGGGAGGAGATCTCCCGGCCCCGTTCGTTTTGGTCCGAACCGGCTGTTGTTAAAACGTATAGAGCAACTGCGCCTTGATGCTGTACCAGGTGTTGTCATCCCCGGGGCCGTCCACATTGACCCGGGTGGCGGTGCCTTCCCCCTGGACCTTCAGGTGGTCAAACGGGGCAATGAAACCGGACAGTGTGGCTTGGTGGAATTCGGTCGCCTGTGTTGGGGAATAGGTGAAACTCGGCACGTTCGTTGAGAATCCAAAGGCGAATTCCGATCCAGCGCGCGCGCGCAGGTAGTCGTACCGGACGGCGAAGCCGCCGGGGAAGGCCTCCTTGTCCCCGCCTTTCTGGCAGTCATGATCGAAGGTCCCACCGATGGCGTAATTCTTCTGGTTGAGCGTGCCTTCGATGGCGAGCGAGTTTTTCGCGGTGAAGTTGAGATGGGCGACGCTGTTGACGACGTAGTTGTCCCCGATCGCCTGGGTGCTGAACAAGCCGCCGAGGAACAGGTTGAACTTGTCCGACGGCGACAGCGTGCCGTAGACGCCGTACGAGAGCTGCTTGTCGGTGTCCTGCTGCCACTCGTTGGCGACGATCCCGCCCAGCGAGAAGTAGTCCTTGCCGAACTGGGCGCTGATTCCCAGCAGGTTCGACGGGGTCAGGGCGAATTGCAGGCTGTGGTCGATGGTGTACCCATCGGTCGGGTCCTGGGCTTCGCGGCCGTAGGGCGCGTTGAAGATGCCGCCGGTCATGTTGAGGTTGTACGCCTGGCCGAATTTCGGCATGATGTCGAACCGCGCCTGCTCAAGCCCGAAGCTGTTGGGATCCGTCGGGGCGACATGCGGCTCTTCGTTGCCGTCGCTCGGCAGATTCAGGTCAAACCGGGCGGTGGCCCAGGACCATTTGATTTTGAAATCGATTTCGCCTCCCAGGTCGAAACTGCGCTCTTTTGTCGGGGACGTTCCCTTGGCGAGGTCGTCCATGAAATCGTAGTGGTAGACGATAAATCCGCCGATGCTGAGGTTGGGGCTCAACTCGATGTCGGCGCGGCTTGTGCCGGCCGCGCCGAACAGGATTGCGGCGGCGACAACCAGGCCGGCCAGTGTGCGTCCCAACGGGGGACGGTGGTGCAGTGCGCGTGTTGGAGTCATTGACGATCCCTCCGTTTCATCAGTGACCGGCCCGCCCGTGACCCGGTTCTATGAACTGCAGGTCAAACGCTGTAACTGTAGCAGAGGTTGGCAAATCTGTCAGGTCGAGTGCGGGAGAGGGGTGGAGCGCTTGACTCTTGGGGGAAATCGGGCTATTTTCGAGTGACAAATGACAGATGACGAGTGACGAGTGACAAGTGGCGAGTGTCGAGCGGAGAATACAGAGAATAGAACGTGGAAAGTGGATGACAAAAGACCTTGAGGGGTGAGGATGGAATATCTGCTGGTGCATTTTCCTGAACGCCGCCGGGTGCTGATTGATGGTAATGATCAGGGCCGGACGGATGAGACGCTCGAATTGGAACGCGGAACGTATATCGTGACGCTGTCGCCGCCGCTGGATTACAAGCCGAAGAAACGGAAGGTGGCCCTGAAGCGCACGTCGCCCGTGAGCCCGTTGGAGATCAGGTTTGCGAAGCGTCACGCGAGTGACAAGTGACGAGTGACGAGTGAAGGGAGGAAGTGCCAGGCAGGGTTTCGCAATGAGTTGCTGGCTGGCTGGTCTGCTGCTCATCGGGGTTTTGGGGGGGTGCGCGCAGGCGCCGATGAATGCGCCGCTGGCCGCGTACCGGCCCGATGCCGGCTATCGTTTCACGACGCTTGACGCCGGCGACGCCGGCGACGGCGACGGGCTGTATGTGGCGCTCGCCTTCTCCGGCGGCGGCACGCGGGCGGCCGCGCTCTCCTACGGCGTGCTCAAGGCGCTGGCCGACACGCCGATCACGTGGCAGGGCAAGCGTAAACGGCTCCTGGACGAAGTCGATCTGATCTCGACGATCTCCGGCGGATCGTTCACCGGCGCCTATTATGCGCTGTTCGGTCCCGGAATTTTTACGGACTTCGAGTCCCGCTTTCTCAAGCGGGACATTCAGGGCGAGCTGGGACGGCAGCTCTGGAATCCCGTCAACTGGATCAGGCTGGCCTCACCCTCGTTCGATCGGATCGATCTGGCCGCGGAGTTGTACGATCGGACGGTGTTCAACGGGAAGCGCTTCGACGCGCTGACGGCGGCCCGTCATCGCCCGTTTCTGGTGATCAATGCGACCAACATGTCGCTGGGGCGCCGCTTCGGCTTTATTCAGGATCAGTTTGACGGGTTGGGTTCCGATCTCGGCCCCTATCCGGTGGCGCGGGCGGTGGCCGCGTCGTCGGCCTTTCCCCTGCTGCTCAGCCCGGTCACCGTGCGCAATTATCCCGCCCCGCCGGGGTACGAGCGGCCGGCGTGGGTGGACGGCGCGCTGGGCGATTATGAGGTGAACCGCCGCCGGTACCAGCGGGCGCGGGAGTGGACGCTCTACGCCGACAAGGCCGGCCATCCGTATGTGCATTTGATCGACGGGGGATTGGCGGACAATATCGGCCTGCGGGACGTGATCGATTCGGCGCAGGACGCGGCGCGGCCTGGCTCCATCCGCCAGTTGATGAATCAGCGCAAGATCCGGCGGCTGGTGGTGATCATCGTCAACGCCCGAACGGAGCCGCCGGAGACGATCGATACGCAGCGGCGGGCGCCGGGCGCGCTCGAGGTGGCGATGAAGACGGCGACGGTGGCGATGGACAACTATTCGTTCGAGACGATCGAGTTGATGAAGGATCTCGCCGGGGCGCGGGAGCAGGCCCGGCGGGCGGTGGAGGATTGCCGGCGGCTGCTGGCCGACCGCTGCCCTTCCGCCGCACAGCCGCCGCCGCTCAATGAGATCCGGTTTTCGATCATCGAGATTAATTTTGACAGCATCGCGGATCCGAAGGAGCGGGAGGAATTTCTGTCGCTGCCCACCAGCTTTGCCCTGCCGCCGGCCACGGTCGACCGGTTGATCGCCAAGGGCGGGGAGTTGTTGCGGCAGTCGGAGGTGTTCCAAGAGTTGGTGGAAGAGCTGAAATGAGTCAGTGACGAGTGATGAGTGACGAGTGGAAAGTGAATAGTGGATAGAAAAAGGGAACTTGAACCAAATGAACACTAAATTGACGGCCGGTTTCCTGGTGGTTCTTTTGATGGCCTGCGGGGCGCCCAAGGCCAACCGGGCCGATCACGAGCCGCCGTCGGCGCCCGCGGGGCCGGTCGAGCCGCCGGCGCCTCCGCTGCTCGCCTCCGGCGGTGCGCACGCCTGCATCGTCAGATCGGACAGGACCGTGGCCTGTTGGGGCGATAATCGATACGGCCAGCTTGGCGACGGCACGACGACGGAGGCCACGGCGCCGGTCGAGGTGGCGCACCTGGGTTATGTGGCGACGGTGGCGGCGGGGGAGTGGTTCACCTGCGCGGCGCTGGCCATGGGGCAGGTGAAATGCTGGGGCGACAACAGCCAATGGCAGCTCGGCGCGGCCATGCCGCGCCGGTCATCCACGCCCGTCCTGCTGTCGGTCGGCCCGGCGATGCGACTGGCCGCGGGGCGCACGCATGCCTGCGCCATTCTGATCAACGGCGACGTCACCTGCTGGGGGGACAACCGGACGAGCCAGACCGGCGTGCAGCGTGGCTCGCTGGCCAAGCCGTCCCTGCCGGTGATGGTGCCCTACGTGGTCGACGCGATCGACGTGGCGGCCGGGGACGAGCATACCTGCGCCGTGCAGGAGGACGGGCAACTGCTCTGCTGGGGCGACAATCATTTCGGCCAGCTCGGGCATGGCGTCCAGGAGCACCATTCCTTTCCGCCCGGTCCCGTGCCGATCGCCGGCAAGGCGACGGCGGTGGCGGCGGGCCGGCGCCATACGTGCGCGCTGCTTCAGGATCGAACGGTGCAATGCTGGGGCGAAGGGTTTGAAGGGCAGCTTGGTGACGGGATGCGCAAGGATTCGCTGACGCCGGTTCGTGTGGCGATGCAGGGTTCGATGCCGTTGGAACGGGTGACGGCCATTACGGCGGGCAGCCAGCATACCTGCGCGTTGCAGGAGGGGGGGAAGGTGTGGTGCTGGGGCGGCAATGCGCTGGGGCAGTTGGGCCGGGTGGAAGGGCTGACGGCGGATCGCCCCGTCTTCTCCCAATTGGCCGATGCGGTGGCCGTGGCGGCGGGCGGCTGGCATACCTGCGCCCTGCGCGTGGGCGGGGTGACGACCTGCGTGGGACAGATGCAGGGGAAAGAGGGTGATGAGTAACGAGTGACAAGTGACGAGTGA
>JACQCE010000079.1 GCA_016201765.1 Nitrospirota bacterium | reverse complement strand
AAGGAATTGACGGGGGCCCGCACAAGCGGTGGAGCATGTGGTTCAATTCGACGCAACGCGAAGAACCTTACCTGGGTTTGACATGACGGTAGTAGTGAACCGAAAGGGGAACGAGCCCCGCAAGGGGAGGCCGTCACAGGTGCTGCATGGCTGTCGTCAGCTCGTGCCGTGAGGTGTTGGGTTAAGTCCCGCAACGAGCGCAACCCTCACCCTCTGTCTGCCAGCGGGTCAAGCCGGGCACTCTGAGGGAACTGCCCGTGACAAACGGGAGGAAGGCGAGGACGACGTCAAGTCATCATGGCCTTTATGCCCAGGGCGACACACGTGCTACAATGGGACGGACAACGAGTTGCCACACCGTAAGGTGGAGCTAATCTCTAAAACCGTCTCTCAGTTCGGATTGGGGTCTGCAACCCGACCCCATGAAGGCGGAATCGCTAGTAATCGCGTATCAGCACGGCGCGGTGAATACGTTCCCGGGCCTTGTACACACCGCCCGTCACACCACGAAAGCCCGCTGTACCTGAAGTCGGTGCGTTAACCCGCAAGGGAGACAGCCGCCCACGGTATGGTTGGTGATTGGGGTGAAGTCGTAACAAGGTAGCCGTAGGGGAACCTGCGGCTGGATCACCTCCTTTCTAAGGAGAACATGCGGATGCACTTCGGTGTATCTGCGTAGTTCTACGGTCGATACCCGCCGATCCGCTCTTCACCTATTGATCGTTGGCACAACAGATGATTTCTGCCCGACGAGTATGAACTGGGTGAGCGTGCACGCACGCCAGAATCGACCATCGGGCCTATAGCTCAGTTGGCTAGAGCGCACCCCTGATAAGGGTGAGGTCGATAGTTCGATTCTATCTAGGCCCAGATTTTCAGCGGATGCTGAAAATCTGATCCCGAAGCGAAGCTGAGGGACAGCCGATTTTGAATTTGAAATCGTGGCCCTCGCTGATTAGCTCGGGGCAAGGGGCTGTAGCTCAGTTGGGAGAGCGCCTGCTTTGCAAGCAGGAGGTCGCCCGTTCGATCCGGGTCAGCTCCAGAAATCAGAAGCGGTTTCGAGTGTTGTGTTCTTTGACAATTGAATAGATGCAATAGGGCAAAGCAACAATAAGCCAAGCGAAGCATGTATCACCAGAAGCAAAACGGTGGTCAAGCTACAAAGGGCGTATGGTGGATGCCTTGGCATCAGGAGGCGATGAAGGGCGTGGCTAGCTGCGATAAGCCTCGGGAAGTCGCTAGCAGGCAGTGATCCGAGGATACCCGAATGGGGCAACCCATCCCGTTTCATAGCGGGATATTCCGATCTGAATCCATAGGGCCGGAAGGCAAACCCGGGGAAGTGAAACATCTCAGTACCCGGAGGAAAAGACATCAACAGAGATTCCCTCAGTAGCGGCGAGCGAACGGGGAACAGCCTAAATTCTGTGCACGTGATAGTCCGTGCGCGTTGTGCACAGGAGGTTGTAGGACGTGCCGGTCTCACGTACGGGTGGGACGGGGAGTGACAAACCGACACTGTAGCTGAACGGTCCTGGAACGGCCGGCCAGAGCGGGTGAGAGCCCCGTAGGCGAAACGGTGAAGGCTCCTTGGGCATGTTCCTGAGTACCACGGGGCACGTGTAATCCTGTGGGAATCTGGGAGGACCACCTTCCAAGGCTAAAGACTACCTGATGACCGATAGTGAACCAGTACCGCGAGGGAAAGGCGAAAAGAACCCCGGTGAGGGGAGTGAAATAGAACCTGAAACCATATGCCTACAAGCAATCGGAGCACTATATCCGCCGCAAGGCGGAGACGTGTGACGGTGTGCCTTTTGCTTAATGAGCCGGCGAGTTACTGAGTGCAGCAAGGTTAAGTCGACAAGACGGAGCCGCAGCGAAAGCGAGTCCGAATAGGGCGTTCAGTTGCCCTCAGTAGACCCGAAGCCCAGTGATCTACCCATGGCCAGGATGAATCTCCGGTAACACAGAGAGGAGGTCCGAACCGTTGACCGTTGAAAAGGTCTCGGATGAGCTGTGGGTAGGGGTGAAAGGCTAATCAAACTGGGTAATTGCTGGTTCTCCTCGAAATAGCTATAGGGCTAGCCTGCGACGATGACTGGCGGAGGTAGAGCACTGGATGGACTAGGGACCTTACCCGGTTACCAAACCCAACCAAACTCCGAATGCCGCCAGGGGAAAGTCGTGGAGTCAGACTACGGGCGATAAGGTTCGTGGTCAAAAGGGAAACAGCCCAGACCGCCAGCTAAGGTCCCCAACTACAGGCTAAGTGGGAAAGGATGTGATTCTACTCAGACAGCCAGGAGGTTGGCTTAGAAGCAGCCATCCTTTAAAGAGTGCGTAATAGCTCACTGGTCGAGTGGAGTTGCGCCGAAAATGTAACGGGGCTCAAGCCTGTGACCGAAGCTGCGGATTCGATGTGTCTACGGACGCGTCGGGTGGTAGGGGAGCATTCTCTGGGGAGCGAAGGTGAACCGTAAGGATCACTGGACCGCAGAGAAGAGATTCTGCCGGCATAAGTAGCGATAATTCACGTGAAAAACGTGGACGCCGTAAACCTAAGGTTTCCTGGGGTAGGTTAATCCGCCCAGGGTTAGTCGGTCCCTAAGCCGAGGCCGAAAGGCGTAGGTGATGGACAAGCCGTTAATATTCGGCTACCAGTCGTAATCCGTTATCAACGGAGGGGGGACGCAGGAGGATAGGCACCGCCCCGTGTTGGAAGTCGGGGTCCAAGCCGGTAGGGGAATCTCTCAGGCAAATCCGGGAGGTTGTCATCTCCGAGAGGCGATAGGGAGGCCGCAAGGCCGCAAACGGGCTGATTCCACGCTGCCAAGAAAAACCTCGTCGTGAGGATTACGGGTGACCGTACCGCAAACCGACACAGGTAGGTGGGAAGAACATTCTCAGGCGCTTGGGAGAACTCTGGATAAGGAACTCGGCAAAATAGCCCCGTAACTTCGGGAGAAGGGGTGTTCCGATCCGTGAAGGATTCACTTCCGGAGCGGATTGGAATCGCAGTAAAGAGGCTCTGGCGACTGTTTACCAAAAACACAGGACTCTGCAAACTCGTAAGAGGACGTATAGGGTCTGATGCCTGCCCAGTGCCGGAAGGTTAACGAGAGGGGTTAGTCGCAAGGCGAAGCCCTGAACCGAAGCCCCGGTAAACGGCGGCCGTAACTATAACGGTCCTAAGGTAGCGAAATTCCTTGTCGGGTAAGTTCCGACCTGCATGAATGGCATAACGACTGGAGCGCTGTCTCGTCCAGAGACCCAGCGAAATTGTTGTTCCGGTGAAGAAGCCGGGTGCCCGCGACTAGACGGAAAGACCCTGTGCACCTTTACTACACCTTGGCACGGACTGTTGGGTGAGTATGTGTAGGATAGGTGGGAGGCTTTGAAGTCCCGCCGCTAGGTGGGATGGAGCCAACCTTGAAATACCACCCTTATTCTTCTGACAGTCTAACCCGGGTCCCTAATCGGGATCGGAGACAGTGCCTGGCGGGTAGTTTGACTGGGGCGGTCGCCTCCCAAACAGTAACGGAGGCGCCCAAAGGTTCCCTCAGGCTGGTCGGAAATCAGCCGTTGAGTGTAAAGGCAGAAGGGAGCTTGACTGCGAGACTGACAGGTCGAGCAGGTGGGAAACCAGGGCTTAGTGATCCGGTGGTCCCTCGTGGGAGGGCCATCGCTCAACGGATAAAAGGTACGCCGGGGATAACAGGCTGATCTCCCCCAAGAGTTCACATCGACGGGGAGGTTTGGCACCTCGATGTCGACTCATCGCATCCTGGGGCTGAAGTAGGTCCCAAGGGTCGGGCTGTTCGCCCGTTAAAGCGGTACGAGAGTTGGGTTCAAAACGTCGTGAGACAGTTTGGTCCCTATCTGTCGTGGGCGTAGGATACTTGAGAGGAGCTGTCCCCAGTACGAGAGGACCGGGATGGACGGACCTCTGGTGTGCCGGTTGTCCTGCCAAGGGCAGCGCCGGGTAGCCATGTTCGGATGGGATAACCGCTGAAAGCATCTAAGCAGGAAGCCCACCTCAAGACAAGGTATCCCAGACCGCAAGGTCTCTAAAGGCTCCCTGTAGACTACGGGGTATATAGGCTGGAGGTGTACAGTCCGCGAGGGCTTGAGCTGACCAGTCCTAATCAGCCGTGAGGCTTGATCGCCACCGTTTTGCTTCTATTGAACCATGCTCCGCTGAACATTCAACGACTCTATTGCATCAGTTTTCCCGGTGGCCTTGCCGGAGGGGCCACACCCGTTCCCATCCCGAACACGGTCGTTAAGCCCTCCAGGGCCGATGATACTGCTCCCGCGAGGGAGTGGGAAAGTAGGACGTTGCCGGGGATTTTATCAAGAAAACCAGCCTGTTGGGCTGGTTTTCTTGTTTTTAGGGCTGTTTTTTTGTCCAAAATAGTGGTGCGGTTTGGCTGTAGGTGTGCTATATTGGGAGATTACATTACTGGAGAGAGATCATGGAAACTGAAGTCTTTCAACATATTTTAGCCAAGGGGCAGGCCAAAGGCAGCCTCACCTACGAAGAACTGAGCGATATGATGCCGGCCGATGCCAGCTCGCCCGAAGAGGTCGAGGATGTGCTGACGCGTCTGGGCGAGCAGGGCGTCCGTGTGGTGCAGGACTCAGCGGACTCCGATGAGGAGTCGGCCACGCCCGAAGCCGAAACCGCCGAGTCTGAGGCGGAACCCGAGCCGGCCGCCGCGGCGACAGCCGAGGAACCGTCTGAAGATCTGCTGTGGAGTTACTTCCGTTCCATGGTCAAGCGGGATCTGCTGACCAAGCAGGAAGAAGTCGAACTGGCCAAGATTTTCGGCAAAGGGAAGGTGCTGGTGATCCAGGCCCTGACCCAGCCTCCGATGAACAAGCGCCGGATTATGACGCTCGCCGCGGTGGAAGTGGGCGAAGCCGCCGATCCGGCCCTGCAGGTCTCCACCCGCCGGCGCCCCTCGCGCAGCGCGGTCGAGCAGGCCAAGCAGGGGCTGCATATTCTGGTCTGCCAGATTGATCGGATTCACAAGGCGCACCTGTCCAAGCATGAGAAAACCGCCCGGTTCCACCGGATTGAGCGGCAGGCGGGGATGAAGATCGCCGACATTGAAGCCGTGTGGAAGAAAGTGTGCGACGGCGAGACCATGATGGAGCGGGCCAGGGAGGAATTGATCGCCGCCAATCTGAAGCTGGTCGTCAGCATCGCCAAACGGTACGTCGGCCGCGGTCTGTCGTTGCTCGACCTGATCCAGGAGGGCAACATCGGCCTGATGAAGGCGGTCGAGCGGTTTCAATACAAGAAGGGATTCAAATTCAGCACCTATGCCACCTGGTGGATCCGCCAGGGCATCACCCGGGCGATTGCCGACCAGGCCCGGACGATCCGGATTCCCGTCCACATGACGGAGGCCTATCACCGGCTCATCAAAGCGTCGCAAGAGCTGCTCCAGCGGCTGGGTCGCGAACCGAATCACCGCGAACTGGCCCGGGAATCGCGCATGCCGGTGCGCAAGGTGGAGGAAGTGTTCAAGTCGATCCAGGAGCCCGTGGCGTTGCAGACGCCGATCGGCGATGAAGAGAGCGAGCTCCAGGAACTGGTCGAGGATCCGACGGCCCCCGTGCCTGACGCCAACGTCGAACGGAAGGAAGTCTCGATGGCGATCAGCCGGGTGCTCCAGACGCTGACACCGAAGGAAGAGACCGTCATCCGGATGCGCTTCGGGATCGGCATGAAGAAGGAGCACACCCTGGAAGAGGTGGGCCGCCACCTGGCCGTCACCCGGGAGCGGATCCGTCAGATCGAAGCCAAGGCGCTGAAGAAACTGCGCCACGCCAATCGCCTGAAAGTGCTCAAGGTTCTGGCCAGCGCATCCTGACCACAGCATCGAGCCGGACGAACGTTCGGCCGCGTCAGAAAAAGCGCCCCTTTGGAGGTTTCTCCAGGGGGCGCTTGGTGTTTGATGTGGTGAGGCGTACTAGTTGCTGTCGGAAGGCTGGACCTCGCCGGGCTTCAAGACGATGAAGAAGGCCCGTTCCTCCCGGCTGATGCGCAGGAGTAGTTTGTTCTCTTCGGGGCGATGGTTGACGGACTCGAAGAATTCCTTCGCGGTTTTCACCTTCGTCCGCTCCACCTCCAGGATCATGTCGCCTTCCCGCAGCCCCGCCGCGTCCGCCGCGCTGCCCTTGATGACCTTGCTGACGACAATGCCGGCCGTCGCCTTCAGCTTGTACTGGTCGGCCAGTTCCGGGGTCAGCTCGTCGATCAGGATGCCGAGCACCGGTTCGGGTTTGGCCTGAGGCTCCTCCGGGGGGGTGGCTTTGACCGTCGTGGGTTTCTGGGGCCGTTCGCTGAGCTGGATGGTGTAGTGCATGGGTTTCCCGCCCCGCAGCACGTCGATCTTGACGTTGCCACCCGGGGGGTTCTGGGCGATGAGCTTGGCCAGCGTCGCCGGCGTGGCCACGTCACGGCCGTTGACCTTGGTGATGATGTCGCCGGGCTGCAGGCCGGCCTTGTCGGCGGGATCGCCGCTGAAGACCTCGTTGACGAGCACGCCGTCGGTTTCCTTCACGCCGAATTCGTCCGACAGTTCGGGCGTCAACTGTTGAATGCCGATGCCCAGCCAGCCCCGCACCACGTTGCCGTGGGCGACGAGCTGGTCGGCCACCTCCTTGGCCATGTTCGAGGGAATCGCGAAGCCGATCCCCTGGGCGAAATTGAGGATGGCGGTGTTGATGCCGACGACCTCGCCGTTCAGGTTGAAGAGGGGGCCGCCGCTGTTGCCGGGATTGATCGAGGCGTCGGTCTGGATGTAATCCTCGTACCGGGAGAGGTTCACGTTTTCACGGCCCAGGCCGCTGACGACTCCGACCGTGACGGTGCGGTCCAGGCCGAAGGGATTGCCCACGGCGATGACCCACTGGCCGACCTTCAGCTTGCTGGAATCGCCGATAGCCACCGCCGGGAACGTTTCCTTGTTTTTGGCGTCGATCTTGACCACGGCCACGTCCGTGTCGCCGTCCCGGCCGATCACCTTGCCGGTGAACACCCGCTTGTCCGAGAGGCGGACTTCCACCTCGTCGGCGTCGCCGACGACGTGATTATTGGTCATGATGTAGCCGCTGTCGTTGAAAATGAACCCGGAACCCGTGCCGGGCGGTGTGCCAGGACCCGGATGATCGGGGCGCGAGCCGCGCGGTTTCGGCTCGGCCTGGGTCTGGCTGAGCGGGGAAATGTTGACCACCGCCGGCTTGACGTCATCGGCCAGGGCGATCAACGCGTCTTGAAGCTGCAGGAGCGACTGGGGGATCGCGACTTTCGATTTGGCAAAAGCGGGCAGGGCGATCAACACCATCGCCAGCATGGTCACAGGAATGAGGGCTCGTCGCATACAGGACTCCTTGTCGTCGTGAATTGACATAATTCTACCACTCCACTTCTGAAAGTACAACCGGCTGGCGGGCATTATAGGGGCTCGCGTCGAAGGAAGGGGGACAGAATTCAATTCTGTCCCCACCGGAACAGATTTGAAATCTGTCCCCGCTTTGGGAGCCTCCCCCTCACGCTCGCTTTGCTCACGGGGTAAGTGCTTTCGGGTCGCCCGCGGGTAGCTCTCGTTGCGTCGTCGGGGCGGCTCTGCTATGCTCCCGCGCATGCATGAGACGGTGCGGCGCGCCGGGTGGCGGGGTGTTCTGGGGCTGCTGGTGTTCTGCGTGTCCGGCGCCGTCGCGGCCGCCCCGCCGCCCGCCGTGCTTCGATTGTCGATCGCCTCCGAACCCCCCACGCTCGACTGGTCGCTGGCCACCGACAACGTCTCGATCACCGTCATTGAGAACCTCATGGAGGGACTGACCGCATTTGACGACCAGTTGCGGCCCATGCCGGCCGTGGCGAGCCGCTGGGACGTCTCCCCTGACGGCTTGACCTATACCTTCCATCTGCGCGATGACGTCCGCTGGACCGACGGCAGGCCGGTCACCGCGCGGGATTTTGAATATGGCTGGAAGCGGCTGCTCAATCCCGCCACCGGCGCCGAATACGCCTATTTTCTCTATGATCTCGTCAACGCCTACGAGTACAACAGCGGCCGGCTGACCGATGCTTCGCAGGTGGGCGTCACGGCGGTCGATGACACGACGCTGCGCGTGCAGCTCAAGAAACCGATCGTCTATTTTCCCAGCATCACCGCGTTTGTCGTCACGTTTCCCCAGCGGCGCGATTTGATCGAACGGTACGGCCGCCGCTGGACCGATCCCGGCCGGCTGGTGACCAACGGCCCCTTTACGCTGGCCGACTGGCGGCATGAGTATAAAGTGGTTCTGCGGGCCAATCCGGCGTATGCGTGGGGCAGGCCGTCGATTGACGAGGTCCGGATGTATGTCATCAACGACCGGTCGACCGCGCTGACGCTCTATGAAACCGGCGATCTGGATCTGGTCCCGCTGCCGCCCGAGGCGATTCCCTTCTACGAACGGTCGCCGGAGTTCGTCCGCGTCCCGATCCTGCGCGGCTATTACTACGGGTTCAACGTCACGACGCCGCCGTTTGACGACCCCCGGGTCCGGCAGGCCTTTGCCCTCGCGATCGACAAATCGGAATTTCCCGCGCTGCTCAAAGGCGGCGAATTGCCCACCAACTCCTGGATTCCCGCCGGCATGTTCGCCTACAACCCCGCCGTCGGGCTGGCGTATGATCCCGCGGCCGCCCGGGCGCGGCTGGCCGAGGCGGGTTATCCCGCCGGCCGCGGCTTTCCGGCGGTGACCGCCGCCTACAACACCGATCCGGTCAATACCGTCATTGCCGAAAATCTGCAGGCGCAATGGAAGCGGACATTGGGCGTCGCGATCGCCATCGACAATCAGGAGTGGAAAGTCTATCTGAAACGGCTGCAAACGCAGCCGCCACCGCTCTACCGGCTCGGCTGGGGGGCCGACTATCCCGATCCGGACAATTTCATGGCGCTCTTCACCTCACAGAGCGGGAACAACCATTCCCGCTGGAGCAACGCCGGGTATGATGCGCTCATTGCCCGTGCCGCGTCGACCGGCGACCCCGCGCAGCGGCAACGGCTCTATGACGACGCCCAGCGCATTCTGACCGAGCAGGACGTGCCCATCATTCCCTTGTTTGTGGCGAGCCAGAATTACCTGATCAAGCCCTCCCTGCACGGCCTTCGATTGAACGCCATGGAACTGCTGACGCTCAAGGAGGTGTCCATCAGATGAGCGGGCCGATGAACCGGCTGGCGCCGGCCGTGGTCCTCATGATCGACAGACTGGTCTGGAGCCTTCCCGTCCTCTGGTTGGTGGCGACGATGACCTTTGTGCTGATGCATCTGGCGCCCGGCGGGCCGTTCGACAAGGACAAAACGTTGCCGCCGGAAATCACCGCCAACATCGAGGCCAAATACCATCTCGACGAGCCGGTGGCCCGGCAGTATGCGCGCTATCTGGGCCAGTTGGTCCGGGGGGATCTCGGCCCCTCGTACAAATATGCCGACCGGGACGTCGGCGAGATCATCGCCGAGGCCTTTCCCGTCTCCATACAGTTGGGCGCGGCGGCCTTTGCGCTGACGGTCTTGCTGGGGGTGGGGGGCGGCATGCTGGCGGCGTGGCGGCCCGGCAGTTGGATTGACCGCGGCGCGTTGCTGTCCGCCACGCTCGGCTTTTCACTCCCCAGTTTTGTCGTCGGGGTGCTGTTGATCCTGGTCCTGGCCCATCAGGCCCACTGGTTCCCGCCGGCGCTATGGGAGGGACCGCGCTACATCGTGCTGCCGGCCCTGACGCTGGCATTGGGGCCGGCGGCCTACGTGGCGCGGCTCACGCGGGCGAGCCTCATCGACGTCGCCGCGCAGGAGTATGTCCGCGTCGGCCGGGCGAAGGGGCTGCCGCCGGGCGTGATCTGGCTCTCCTATCTGCTCAAGGCCGGCCTGCCGCCCGTCGTGACCATCCTGGGGCCGATGCTGGCGGTGCTCGTGACCGGATCGTTTGTCGTGGAGTATCTCTTCTCCATCCCCGGCATGGGCCGGTTTTTCATCACGGCGGTGACCAACCGGGATTATCCGTTGATCATGGGCGTGACCCTCGTCTATGCCGTGGTGATCGTCGCGGCCAATCTGATCGTCGATCTGCTCTACGGCTGGCTCGATCCGCGGATGCGCGTGGGTTCGGAGCGGGGGCGGTGATGGGGACGGGAGGGAAACACCATCGGCTCGCCCTGATCAGCGGGGTTGTGCTCGGTGTGATCGGTCTGGCCGCCGCGGCCGCGCCGTGGCTCGCGCCTTACCCGTTTGACGCGCAGGATCCAGGCCGGCTGCTGCAATCGCCCGGCGTCGACCACTGGCTGGGCACCGACCGGCTGGGGCGCGATCTCCTGTCCCGGCTGATCTACGGCGCCCGCGTCTCGATGACGCTGGGCGTCAGCTCGGCGGTGATCGCCACGCTGCTGGGCATCGCCTACGGGCTGGCCTCCGGCTACCTGGGCGGACGGACCGATAATCTCCTCATGCGGCTGCTCGACGTCATCTATGCGCTGCCCGATCTGCTCCTGATCATTCTGCTGACGATCGTGCTGGGGCGGGGATTGACGGGGATGATCGCGGCATTAAGTCTCGTCAGCTGGGTGACGGTGGCGCGGTTGGTGCGGGGGGAAGTCCTGCGGTTGAAATCGGCCGACTATCTCGACGCCGCCCGCGCGCTGGGGGCGGGCCATCTGCGGATCGTGCTCGTCCATCTGCTGCCGATGATGCTGGGGCCGTTGCTGGTGACGCTGTCATTCCGGATTCCCGCGGCGATTCTGGCGGAATCGACGCTCAGTTTCGTCGGCATCGGCCTCGCCCCGCCGACCCCCAGTTGGGGCGGCATGGCGAACGACGGCTGGGCGGCGCTGCGGTTCTACCCCCATGTGATCATCGTCCCGAGCGTCGCCATCGCCGTGACGATCCTGACGTTCAACATCCTCGGTGATTACTTGAACGATCGGCTGAATCCCAGGCGGGCATCAATTGCCGGCCGGGAGTCGAGTGCTTGACCCCGGTACGGCCGGGAGTCGAGTGCTTGACCCCGGTACCGACGTGTGATAGAACAAGGCCACGCTGGACCCGACATGCTGAATCTCAAAGTCCCCGAAGGCCTGACGTTCGATGATGTTTCGTTGATCCCCGCCCATTCGTCCGTGCATCCCCGCCAGGTGGTGGTGGATACCCGCTTGACGCGGCACGTGACGATCAACATCCCCATCATCAGCGCGGCGATGGACACCGTCACGGAGGCCCGTCTGGCCGTGGCGCTCGCGCGCGAAGGGGGCGTCGGCATTCTCCACCGGGCCCTGTCGATCGAGCAGCAGGCGACCGAGGTGGAGAAGGTCAAAAAATCGGAAAGCGGCATGATCATCGATCCGATCACCATCGCGCCCGAGCAGCGGTTGCACGAGGCGTTGGAACTGATGGGCCGGTACAAAATTTCCGGCATTCCCGTGACAAAGGCCGGCAAGCTGGTCGGCGTCCTGACCAACCGCGACATCCGATTCGAGAAAAACCTGGCGCTGCGCGTCTCCGACGTCATGACGAAGAAAAATCTGATCACCACGCCCGTCGGCACGACGCTCGAGCAGGCGGCCAAAATCCTGCACGAGCACCGGATTGAAAAGCTCCCGGTCGTGAACGACCGGGGCGAGCTGAAGGGGCTGATCACGATCAAGGACATCGAGAAGAAGATCAAATACCCGAACGCCTGCAAGGACCGCTACGGCCGGTTGCGCATCGGCGCGGCGGTCGGCGTCGCCGATGACACGAAGGAGCGGGCGCAGGTCCTGGTAAAAATGGGCGTGGACGTCCTGGCGGTCGACACCGCCCACGGCCATTCGTCGGCGGTCATCGAGACCGTGCGGGCGATCAAGCGGGCCCATCCCGAGGTGGACGTCATCGCCGGCAACATTGCGACCAGGGACGCCGCCCGGGATTTGATCAAGGCCGGCGCGGACGGTCTGAAGGTCGGCATCGGTCCCGGCTCGATCTGCACGACGCGTGTCGTCGCGGGGGCCGGCGTGCCCCAGTTGACGGCGATCGCCAATGTGGCGGCCGCCGCGGCCAAATCGAACGTGCCGGTCATCGCGGACGGGGGCGTGAAATTTTCAGGCGACCTGACCAAGGCGATCGCGGCCGGCGCCCACGCCGTCATGATCGGCGGCCTCTTCGCCGGCACCGAGGAAAGCCCGGGGGAGTTGATGCTCTTCCAGGGACGCAGCTACAAGATCTACCGCGGCATGGGCTCGATCGGCGCGATGGAGCGGGGCGGCAAGGACCGCTACTCGCAGGAGTTCGTGCCGACCGCCAAGCTCGTGCCCGAAGGGATCGAAGGCCGCGTGCCCTTCAAGGGCGCGCTGAGCGAAGTGGTCTTTCAACTGGTCGGCGGGCTCCGGTCGGGGATGGGCTATTGCGGCTGCCGGACGATCGATGAGCTCCGGCGCAAGGCGAAATTCATCAGGGTCAGCGTGGCCGGTTTGCGCGAAAGCCACGTGCACGACGTCATCATCACCAAGGAGGCGCCCAACTACCGCCGCGAGTGGGAAGGGTAGAATCGGTGGCAGGTGGAAAAAGTCCTCATCCTTGATTTTGGTTCGCAATACACCCAACTGATCGCCCGCCGGATTCGCGAGCAACAGGTCTACAGCGAAATCCTGCCCTGCACGACCCCGCTCGACGTCATTATCCGGCACGCCCCCAGGGCGATCATTCTCTCCGGCGGCCCCGCCAGCGTCTACGCGCCCAAAGCCCCGCTGGTTGACTCCAAACTCTTCACGCTCGGCATCCCGGTGCTGGGCATCTGCTACGGCATGCAGCTCATGGCCCATCTGATGGGCGGGAAGGTGGCCAAGGCCACGCAGCGCGAATACGGCCAGGCCGAGTTCGAAGTGACCGGCAGCGGGCCCCTGCTCTCGGTCGGCAGCCGCCGGTTCACCGCCTGGATGAGCCACGGCGACCGGATCGAATATCTACCGCCCGGTTTCGTCGCCATCGGCCGGACGGGCAATTCACCGATTGCCGCGATGGAGGAGCCGAGGAAACGGCTCTATGCCCTGCAGTTTCATCCCGAAGTCGCCCACACCCCGCTGGGGACGCAGATTCTGACCAATTTCGTGAAGAAGATCGCCGGCTGCCGGGGCGACTGGACGATGGCCTCCTTCCATAAGGAGGCGGTCACCACCATCCGCCGTCAAATCAACGAGGGGCGGGCCCTCTGCGCGCTGAGCGGCGGCGTCGATTCCTCCGTGGCCGCCACGCTGGTGCACGAAGCGATCGGCGACCGGTTGACCTGCTTCTTTGTGGACAACGGCCTGCTGCGCGCCGGCGAGCGAAAAGGGGTCGAAGCCTACTTCTCCAAGCACATGAAGTTTCATGTTCGCTACATTAATGCAACTGCTCAATTTCTCAAAGCTTTGAAGGGTGTGATCGATCCGGAGGAGAAGCGGCGCCGGATCGGCCGTCTCTTCATCCGGACATTCGAGGAAGCGGCCGTCTCCCTCACCCGGTCGCGCGGCCGGAAACCGTTCGCCCGGGCCGCCGGCCACCTGGTGCAGGGGACGCTCTATCCGGATGTGATTGAAAGCGTGTCGTTCAAGGGCCCCTCGGCCACGATCAAGACCCATCACAACGTCGGCGGCCTGCCGTCCAACATGCGGTTCAAATTGGTCGAGCCGCTGCGGGAACTCTTCAAGGATGAAGTCCGGCAACTGGGGCTGGAACTCGGCCTGCCGAAGGAATTGTTGTGGCGCCATCCCTTTCCCGGACCGGGGCTGGCGATTCGCGTTCTGGGCGCCGTCACGCCCCAGCGGCTGGCGTTAGTCAGGGCGGCGGATGTCATTGTGGAGGAAGAAATCCGCGCCGCAGACCGGTATTACGATCTGTGGCAATTGTTCGCCGTTCTCCTGCCGATTCGCACCGTGGGCGTCATGGGGGATGAGCGCACGTACGAGCATGTCATCGCCATCCGCGGCGTGACCAGCCAGGACGGCATGACGGCCGACTGGGCGCCGCTGCCGCCGGAGCTGCTGGGGCGGATGGCCAACCGGATCATCAACGAGGTCAAGGGCATCAACCGTGTCGTCTATGACGTGACCTCCAAGCCCCCCGGCACGATCGAGTGGGAATAAAGGGGACAGGCTACTTTTTTCTCATTGCGAATGAATGCCTTCAATTTCAACGGTTGAAAAAGTAGCCTGTCCCCTTTATATGCAGGTCCGACTTCAAAAACTCATTGCCCAGGCGGGGATCACGTCGCGCCGCAAGGCGGAAACGCTGATCACGGACGGCTGCGTCACCGTCAACGGCCGGATTGTCACCGAGTTGGGCTCCAAGGCCGACCCGGAGCGCGATCACGTCAAAGTCAACGGCAAACTGCTCCGGTTTGAGGCGCCCTCGATCTATCTCATGCTCAACAAGCCCGCCGGCTTCATTACCACGCTGAACGATCCGGAGGGGCGCCCGACGGTGATGAATCTCGTCCGCAACGTCAGGGGGCGGCTCTATCCCGTCGGCCGGCTCGACTATCACACCGAGGGGCTGTTGCTGCTCACGAACGACGGCGCCCTGGCCCACAGGCTGATGCATCCGAGTTCCGGCGTGCTGAAGCGCTATCACGCCAAGATCAAAGGAGTCGTCGATGACGACCAGATCGCCCGCCTGAGCCGGGGCGTGAAACTCCAGGACGGCACGACGGCGCCCTGCACCATCAACAAGCTGCGGCTGCACGAGAAAAACTCCTGGCTGGAAGTCATCCTCCACGAAGGGCGCTACCGCCAGGTGCGCCGGATGTTCGAGTCGATCGGCCGGTCTGTGATCAAACTCCGGAGGGTCGGCTATGCCGGCCTGACGTTGGGCGATCTGCCACTGGGTCAGTATCGACGGCTGACACCGAAGGAAGTCGAGTCACTCCGACGAGTGGCCGCGCGATCGACGAGCGAGTTGCCGGCCGGCGAATCATTCATGAATGATCAGGCGGCATCGAGCGGGCGGGCGGCGGATGATCGTTCCGGCGCACAACCGGTGACACGGTCGAGTGAGCGACCAGCCCGACAACCAAGCCAGCGACCAAGCGAGAGACCGGCCCGACCGGTTATGCAGTCACGGGAGCAATTGGGTCAACGCGCAGGCGGGAGAACAGCCCAACCGTCAACGACGCGCCCAAGTGACCGGCCGCACCAACGACGGGGTGGAGCAGCCGGATGGCGGGAGCGAGCGCCGGCCAGGCAATCGATGAGGGCGGGGGGTCAAGGGCCGCGTGGTGAATCATCATTCAGTGGCCGGCCTGTGACTGGATCATTGTCAGGTGGGAGGGCGGCATCGGGCGGGCGGCAGGGGAGAGAACGGATCGACCATCAAAAGGCGCGATCTGGTGGGACGGCGCGCCCTGGCGGCAGGGTGAATCAACGACGGGGTGGAGGATCCGGATGGCAGGAAGGGAGGCGGCCTGGTCATCGAACAGCGGGACCTCGACGAGGAAGGGGCAGGGGCCGGTAGAGGCAGTAGGCAGGGTCCAGTAGGCGGTAGGCAGGGTGAAAGCGGATTAAAGGATCAAACCGTACGGCGATGGGGCCGGGAGTGTGGGATAACCATTCCAAATCGACCTCGAAGCTCGGCACACTGCGGGAAGCCGCTGGCAAGGGGCCGAGCGTTGATTTGACACGCGAGCGAAGGGTGCAATTCGTATGGCGATGGGGCCGGGGGTGTGGGGGCACGAGGATAAACGATTTCCAACCCCCTCGAAGCTCGGCGAACCGCGGAAAAGCGTTGGCCAGGGGCCGAGCGTCGATTTGACACGCGAGTAGAGGGTGTAATCCGTATGGCGATGGGGATTGTCAAGGGGAGGTGAGCATCCTCCCCTTGACTTCAATTGACATCTATCGACGATGATGCTATGATCCCGCGACTGATTATCGACGATGGAGATGCAATACGTTGAAGCGCACCGGGTATTGCGGCACATGGCGGGCTGCCCATGTGGGGCAGACAGTCACCGTCGCCGGGTGGATTCACCGACGACGGGACCACGGCGGCCTGGTCTTCATCGACCTGCGTGACTATACCGGCATGATCCAGATCGTCATTCACCCCGAAGCGTCGACGGAGCTGGAGGCCATGGCCCATGTCTTGCGCTCCGAGGACGTTTGCGAGGTGACCGGCCTCATCGAAAAACGGCCGCCGGAGACGGAAAACAAGCAACTGCCCACCGGACAGGTGGAACTGCTGGCCGCCTCGGTGCATCGGCTCAACGCCGCCAAGACCCCGCCCTTCGTGCTCGACGAAGCCGAGACCGTCGCCGAGCCGGTCCGGCTCAAATACCGGTACCTCGATCTGCGCCGTCCGGCGATGCAGGCCAATCTCCGTTTACGCCATCGCGTCACCACCCTGATCCGCGATTATTTGAACGGGCAGGGGTTCATTGAGATTGAAACGCCCATCCTGACCAAGAGCACGCCGGAAGGCGCGCGCGACTATCTCGTCCCCAGCCGCATCTATCCCGGCCGGTTCTTCGCGCTGCCCCAGTCACCCCAGCTCTACAAGCAGATTCTCATGGTGGGCGGCTGCGACCGGTATTATCAGATCGCCCGCTGCTTCCGGGACGAAGACCTGCGCGCCGACCGCCAGCCGGAGTTCACCCAGGTGGACCTGGAGCTGTCGTTCACCGATCAGGAAGAGATCTTCGCGTTGATGGAAGGGTTGATGGGCCGGTTGTTCCGCGAGGTGGTGTCCCGGCCGCTGACCACCCCCTTTCGCCGCCTGACCTATCAGGAGGCGATGAGCCGGTACGGCAGCGACAAGCCCGATCTCCGGTTTGGCGTCGAATTGCACGACGTGGGCGCCATTGTGAAGGGGAGTGGGTTTGCCGTCTTCGACCGCGCGCTCGAGCAACGCGGCGTCGTCAACGGGATCAAGGCGCCCGGGTTGGCCAAGCTCTCCCGGCGGGAACTGGACGAATGGACGCAGGCCGCAATCGGCTGGGGCGCCAAGGGACTCGCCTGGATCAAGGTGACGGCCGACGGCTATGACTCGCCGATTGCCAAATTTCTCCCTGCCGACCGGTTGCAACGGCTGCGCGCCGAGTTCGATGCCAAACCTGGCGATCTCCTGCTCTTCGTGGCCGATGCGGAGGCCGTGGCCCATGCCGTCCTCGGCCAGTTGCGCCTGAAGATCGGCGGCCTGCTGGGGGTGACGAAGAGCGACCAGATGGCCTTCTGCTGGGTCACCGATTTCCCGTTGCTCGCGCGTGATGAAGACGGCAAGCGGCTGGTCGCCATGCACCATCCCTTCACCCGGCCGGTGGATGACGATCTTCAATGGCTCGATTCGGAGCCGCTCCGCGTCCGGGCGCAGGCCTATGATCTGGTCCTCAACGGTTCGGAACTGGGCGGCGGCAGCCTCCGGATCTATCAACGCGAGCTGCAGCAACGGATGTTCGACATTCTGGGCGTCTCGCCCGAACGGGCCGGGGAGCGGTTTGGTTTCCTGCTCGAGGCGTTCGAGTACGGCACGCCGCCCCACGGCGGCATTGCGCTCGGCCTGGACCGGCTGGTCATGATTCTGGCCGGCGCCGAATCGTTGCGGGAAGTGATCGCCTTCCCCAAGACGCAACGGGCGGTCTGTCCGCTGACCGACGCGCCCGGCGAGATCGATCGACAGCAATGGGACGAGCTTCACCTGAGGATCGACGCCGCGACGTGACCCGTTGCGGCATCCGAGGAGAAGGTTCCGGCGCCCGGGGCGCCGGAGCGAATGTACCTAACCGTGCAACAAACGAAGGGGGGTGACAGCACCATGGCGGAAAAAATCGCAAAGGCAGGTGTCAAGCGTCAGGAGGGATTTCTCTACTATCTCGACAAACAGGGCGACGTGTCACGGACCAGAATGGCCCGCGGCGGCAAGGGAAAATCGAAGCCTGAAAAGGTCGCGAAAGTCGGCGTCAAGCGCCAAGAGGGTTATCTCTATTTCATCGACAAGCAGGGCGATGTCTCCCGGGCCAAGATGGCGCGGGGCGGGCGGGCCAAGAAAAAGAAGAAGTAACCAGCCCGTTTGATCATGAGGGGCAGCCCTGCCGGGGAAACCCGCCGGGCTGCCCTTTGTGTTTCACGACACACGATGACCGACATACAGGCACCGATTCCATCAGCCGGCCCCCGGTGGTATCACGGCATCTGGCATCTGATCGGTCTCCTCTGGTGGGAGGTGATCCTCCGGGTGTTCAACCGGGTCACCATTGTGGGGCGGGAGCATATTCCCGAGCGTGGCGCCTCGAACATCCTCATCTGCTCGAACCATATCTCCGCACTTGATCCGTTCCTGATCGGTATTGTCAGCATGCCGAAATTCTCTCCCGTCTGGTGGCGCGCGCCGGCCAAGGAGGAATTGTTCAGCCGGCCGATCGTCAAAACCGTTTTGAAGACGTGGGGCGCCTTTCCCGTCAAACGGGGCCGGCGCGATTTTGCCTCGATGGGGCGGATGGTCGATCTGCTGCCGTCGAGCGTGATCGTCATCTTCCCCGAAGGCACCTGGTCGGAGACGGGCCAACTCCTGCGTGGACGATCGGGTGTCGGCAAGGTGATTTACGAGGCCCGGCCGACCGTCATCCCCGTTGCCATCACGGGCGCCGACCGGATCCTGCCGCGGGACCATACGCTGCCGAGAATCGGCCAACGGATGACCATCGCCTTCGGCCCGCCGGTGGATCTGGATCGGTTTTATTCAGAGCCCGATTCACCTGAGCTGTCGCAGCGGATTGTGGATGCCGTGATGTCAGCAATCGGGGTGCTCTATGCGCAAATAGGCACAAATTCCTCTCCCCCTGGTGGGTAGTGGGTCAGTTTCACCGCGACCGGCTCAAAAATAGGGACACGTCCCAATTTCGTTGCGTGCCCTGCGTCGCACGAGGAAATGGGGACGTGTCCCCATTTTTGCCACGGTGGAATCCATCAAACTGACCCACTACCCCCTGGTGGGGAGAGGGGTGGGAATGTCGGTGAGTGAGGTGAGGGGGGGAAGGGAAGGAAAATCTTTGATATGCATGGTGCGGGTTCTCCCCATCTCTTGGGTGATCGCCAAAATTAGTGTACAATGAATCATCATGTCACGAAGAAGCCAGCCCTTATCGGCCGGTGCACCGGCCAGGCGACCCAGCAAACTTGGTCGGGACATGGAGCAGGCCAAGATCGATCGGGCTCGACGGATGGCGCCCGAAGAACGCTTGCTGATCGCCCTTGAACTCTCCGATCTGTGCCTGACCTTGTCGCCCGCGTGTTCGATCGAGCCCTAGCAGGAAAAAGGGGACAGGCTACTTTTTCAGCAATCGATGGGATTTCATGAAGAAAAAGTAGCCTGTCCCCTTTTTCGGTAAGAGAGTGTTCTATCCGAGGGGAACGTCGGGATAGGGTGGTAGAGTTGTCAGCCGCCGATCTTCAATAGCCCCGCCCATCGTAAAGTGATAGAGGTCCTGAAACCGCCGGCCGGTCAGGCCCAGCACGGCGTGCATCGGCTCGTCGAAATAACAGCCGATGCCGGTGCCGCGAATCCCTGACGCTTCCGCTTCGAGATAGAGCACCTGGCCGATCAGGCCCGCTTCCCAGAAGAGCCGCCGGTAAAACCACGCCCCGTACCGGGCGAGCGGCGCCTCATATTCCGCGATCATCCCCAGGCTGAACACACCCTCTGAGGCAATCTCCTGATGGCAGGAGATCTGCTGGGAGAGCTCCTGTGCGTCCCCCGTGAGCAAACGGTAGAGCATCAACTCATTGGGGCACTCCGCCGGAATCTCCCAGGCAAATTCTTCCTTCATGGCACTCTTGAGCGGCTGCAGTTGCGACGCATCTCGAATCAGGCAGTACAATCCCGGATCGATTCCCTCCACGCGATGCACAAACAACCCAAAGTGAATCCGGGGCGACCAAGGCAGGCACGTAAACGGGAACTGGCCGGGGCCGGCAATGGTCTTGCGCAGAATCTGATAAAACGCCGCCCGGGT
>JACQCE010000078.1 GCA_016201765.1 Nitrospirota bacterium | reverse complement strand
AGTGCGCGGATGCCCGCCACGCCAAGCCCCTTCGTCACCCGGCGGAGGTTCGCCACCAATCGCGCGACAAATCGGGGCCGGTTCCGCCCCTTGAGGGCCAGCTCATGGTAGTGAACGACGATGCACTGCGTGGACATAGACATATACTACCCGATGCACCCGGTGAAACGGCAGGTTACGGTTGAACCATCCCGCGGAGCAATTTGAGCGCTTCAACGTCTTCATGGCAGTCTTCGCTTTTGGGCGTCTCCAGGCACATCGGTCGCCCCCAGAAGCGCCGGTCGTTCATGAGCCGGCGAAAACAGTCCAGACCGAGTTGCCCCTTGCCAATCTGTTCATGACGGTCGACCCGGCAGCCAAGCTCTTTTTTGGAGTCGTTTAAATGAAATGCCGCTAAACGGTCCGCCCAGCGTGCTGCCCTGGCCGGCCGTGATCTCCAGCGTCACCCGCACGGCCAACCCTTTCGTCGCCTGATGCGTCTCATCGAGTGAGCGGGCGATGGTCCGGATGCCCACCGCTTCGCCCGAGCCGACGTGCGCGCCGGGGTGCGCGATCAGATAGGGAATGCCCAGCGCTTCGCACCGGTGCAGCTCGTCGATGAACGCAGCCACCGATTTTTTTCTCAACGTTTCAACCGGCGCGCCCAGATTGAGCAGATAGGAGTCGTGCGCGATGACCGTCCGGATCGCCAGTTCGCGCTGTTTTCGCCTGAACGCGTCGACCTCATCCCTTATATAGGGCTTGGCCGCCCACTGGCGGGACGATTTGGTGAAAATCTGAATGACGTCGCAGCCGACCTCACGACCCCGGTCAATCGCCTGATCCACGCCGCCGGCGATCGACATGTGGGCTCCGAGCCACGGACCGGATTCGTTCATCCTCGACTCAACGTCTCAATCAGCGGCTGATTGGCCGCCGGAAATGTAAAACCGGAAAGCTCGGACGGCAGGACCCACCGCACCGCCTGGCAGCCCAGCGGCGCCGGCTCCCCTTCCGCCAGCTCGCAACGATAGAAATGGAGGTCGACATGCGCGTGATCATAGGCGTGGCTCACCCGCCGCTCCAATTTCCTGATGGTGATCCGCACGCCCAATTCCTCCAAAATTTCCCGCTCTAAACAGTGTTCCAACGTTTCATCCTTCCGGCATTTGCCCCCGGGGAATTCCCACAACCCGCCGAGCGCGGCGTTGGACAACCGCTGGGCAATCAGGTAGCGCCCCTGCCGTTCGATAATCGCCGCCGCCACGGCGACGGGTGCCCGGTCACCGGCCACTCGACCGTGCCCTCGAAATCTTTCCGCGCCGGTTTGTCCGATGCCGGACGGGCCCGGCGGCCATCGAATAAGACAGGGGATAGGATTTGCACAACCGTTTCATCGGGCAGGTCGGACAGCCCGGCTGCCTGGCCGTGCAGACCATCGCGCCGAAATCCATCAATCCCTGATTGAAATCATACGCGTCATTCGCCGGGATCAATTGTTCGGACAACGTCCAAAGTCGCGCGCGCTGTTTCTTGGCGTCGCCCCGCTTGATAAAAATCCGATGGAGCACCCGGGCCACGTTGGTGTCGAGAATCGGCGCGGCCTTGCCATAGGCGAACGTGGCCACGGCCCCCGCCGTGTACCGGCCGATGCCCTTGAACTGCTGCAACTGTTCCGGCTCCTCCGGCAGCCGGCCGCCGTACCGCTCGACCGTCTCGCAGGCGATCGAATGCAAGCGCACCGGCCGGATGTTGTAGCCCAGCGGATACCAGGTTTTGGTCACCTCACGCACGGACGCCCCGGCCAGCGCCTCGAACGTGGGATACCGCGACAGGAATTCATGATACTTCGGGACGACCCGATCCACCTGCGTCTGCTGGAGCATGATTTCGGAGACGAGGATTTTATAGGGATCGGTCGTCTTGCGCCAGGGCAGATCGCGCCGGTGGCGGCGGTACCAGCTCAGCAGCCGGCGTTGGAACGCCAGCCGCAGGCGGGGTTCGGGGGCACCGGAGGATGATTTTCGCTTCCGCACGGGTTTATCCCTCAATGAGGGCGTTCGGGACAAGCCCTGAACGGCTTTATCGTGAATGGGCCCCCGATTCAATAGCCGCGTTGTCTCACGCGTTGCAGATCTGCCGGCGGACCGGCGGGCCATTTCAGCCCCCCAGCCAGGTGCGGACGGAGATGATCCCGACGGGTTTATCCTTCTCCGTCACCAGCAGATGGCGGATGTTCTGCTCACCCATCTGGCGGCGCGCGTCCTCCAGCAGGGTGTCCTGGTCGATCGATGCAATCGGATAGCTCATGACGCTTTCCGCAGTCACCGCCGCGGGCGACAGTCCCTTGGCCACGACTTTTCGGACCAGATCCTTCTCCGTGATGATGCCGACAAAATTGCCGTCCGACTTGATCAGGATGCTGCCGACGTCCTTCTGGGCCATGATCTGGCTGACCGTCAGCAGATTCGCGTTGGGCGCAACCCACAGCAACTGCTGGGACATCACCTCTTTGACCTTTTTACCCTTGCCCTTCGAAGTCGCCGCCATTCGTCACCTCCCTTGCCGACCTAGTTGGCCCCCGCACCGCCCAGATCAAGCGAGACCCCGCCCTCCATCGCCACATCAGGGCTGCCGAGCGGTCCCGACACATTCGCCGTCAGGGGCGTGTTACCCAGCCCCTGCCACTTCAACTCCACCCGAAGGGCGAGCAACGTCCGCGACACCGGCAGTTGCACCTGCGCCGTCCCGCTGATCTCCACCTGACCCAATGGCCCGCGGGCCGAACAGTTGGAGATCGTCGCCCGCCCCTCCGTCAGCGCCAGGCCGCAGGTGGCCTGATCGAACCGGATGTCATCCACGGGAATCATCGGCAGCGCCTTCCCGCTCAACGCCAGTTGTTGCACATCCAGAAACAGCGTCCCCGTTCCGTACCACGGCTTCCGAGCCGACCATTCATAGCTGAGGTTGCCCGACAACCGGCCGCTCAACGCCTTGACCGTCGGCAGCAGCGGCTGCAGCATGGCCAGATCCACGCCCTCCACGCGCGTCAGATCGACCCGCCATTGCAGCCCATTCTGCTCCCCCGGCGTTGGCGGCAATTGGCCGACCGCCACCTGCCCCTCGATGACGCCGTCGGCGCGCTTCGCCTCCACCAGCATGATCCGGCGCCGGGACAGCAGGGAGGCCAGCACCGGCTTCACGCTGACCGATGAAAACGCCGCCCACTCCCGCTGGCCGCCCGGCCCGGCGCCCGCCGACCCGGAATCCGCCGGACCGGCTCCTGATGATCCGCCAGGCTTATCAATGGACACCCCCTGCCAACGCAACCCCAGGGGGTAGAGCCGCTCGACCGCCACCGTGTGGATCCGAACGCCGGTCGCCACCTCGGCCTGCCGCACCAGCCGGCGCGCGATCGCATCGGCCGGCAGCGTCAGGAACACAAAGACAACAAACAGCAGGAGCGCCGCCAAGGCGTATCCCGCAATCGTCAGCCACCGCACCCGATTCGCATCCTCTTCATCACGACGAAAAACCCGTGGGCGATTCTACAAAGCCGTCAGGGGAAATACAAGGTGTTCCGCCGCGGGGTCGTGGGTCAGTTTTCTGCTGACCTCATGTTTGACGTCAAAAATAGGGACACGTCCCAATTGTTCCAGAGTCCGTCACCAACAGGCGAGGGAACTCACACAAATTGGGACGTGTCCCTATTTTTCGGGTGAAACTGGCCCACTATCCGCCGCGGGTTTTGTTGTCACTCTTTTCAACCCTATGCTATGATGCGCGGCATGACGCTTGCCGCGCAAGAAGCCTCCCTGCCGACCGGCACGGCCCGGCTCATCATCGCCGCCAGCGAGCAGGATTCCAATCTCTATTACGCCACCCGTTTTCTCGCGCCGGACGCCTTCATCTATCTTCGGGATAGCCGCGCCTCGCTGTTATTGATGAGCGATCTGGAACTGGACCGGGCCAAGACGCAGGCCACGGTGGATGAAGTCCTCTCCTACAGCGTCTATGAAGCCAAGGCGAGGGCCGACACGGGCGGCGCCTGCCTGCAGGCAGGCACGGCCCCGACGCTGATTCAGACCCTCTCGACGCTCTTGCGCGAACGGCAGATCACGCGGCTGCTGGTGCCGTCCGACTTTCCGCTCAGTTACGCCGACGGCCTGAGGCAGGCGGGATTCCAGGCGGAGGCGCAACCCAATCCTTATTTCCCCGCCCGGTTGATCAAAAGGCAGGAGGAAATCGACGCGATCACGGCCGCCCAGCGGGCGACCGAAACGGCCGTCGATGAGGCGGTCCGCCTGATCGCCTCCAGCCGGGTCAAGGATGACCTGCTCTATGCCCCGGGGAACGGTCAAGGCGCGCCGCTGACGTCGGAGCGGATCAAACAGATCATCAACTTGAAATTGATGGAGATGGGCTACGTGGCCCAGCACACCATCATCGCCTGCGGCCGGCAGGCGTGCGATCCCCATAACGAAGGCAGCGGCCCGTTGCGGGCGAACCAACCGATCATTATGGACGTCTTTCCCCGTTCGTCCTCCACACGCTACTTCGCCGATATGAGCCGCACGATCGTCAAAGGCCGGGCCAGCGACGGACAAAAACGGCTCTACGACCTCGTCCGGGAGGCGCAGGAAATGGCGATCGGGCGAATCAAGTCGGGCGCCGAAGGGCAGGCGATTCACGAAGCCATCATGGCGCTCTTCGACAAGGCCGGCTGCCGCACGGGGCTGATCAACGGCCGGATGCAGGGCTTTTTTCATGGCACCGGCCACGGCGTCGGTCTCGACATTCATGAAGCGCCGCGGATCAGCCGGTCGGGCTCGCGGCTGGAAACGGGGCACGTCGTCACCGTCGAACCGGGGCTCTATTACCCGGAGATCGGCGCGGTCCGGCTGGAGGACATGGTCGTCGTCACCGAGACCGGCTGCATCAACCTGACCCAATATCCCAAAGTCCTGGAAGTCTGATGCGCATGAAAAAGGGGACAGGCTGCTTTTTCAACCACCCGATCAGGATTCATACCGAAAAAGTAGCCTGTCCCCTTTTTCCAGGCGGTTACATCTAATGGAACCTAGACGGCCCGCCGATTCCGCGGCGGAGATGCTCCAGGTGGTCCTGCCCAATGACACCAATCCGCTGGGCAATGCCCTGGGCGGCACCATCATGCATTGGATCGACCTGGTGGCGGCGATCGCCGCCTACCGCCACAGCCACCGGCCGGTGGTGACCGTCTCGATGGACCGGCTCGATTTCCGGGCGCCGATCCGTTTGGGCCACATCGTCCACCTGAAGGCGAAGCTCCACTACGTCGGGAGAACCTCGATGGAAGTGGGCGTGGATGTCTTCGCCGAGGATCCGCAAACGGGCGATCAGCAGCAGACGAGCAGCGCGCTGATCACGTACGTCGCGCTCAACGATGCCGGCCATCCGACCGCCGTCCCGCCGTTGATCCTGACCACCGATGACGAACGCGCCCTGTTCGACGCGGCGCGCCGCCGGCGGAAGGAGCGCGGGTTGAGCACCGCCGCGTCGTAGTCATGCGAATCACCTTCTCCCTCCAGCGCTTCGACCCCGAACGGGATCACGCCCCGCATCAGGAGGAGTTCCGGCTGGACGTGGCGTGGCGCAGCACGACCGTGCTCGACGCGCTGATCCGGATCCGTCAGGAAGTCGATCCGACCGTGGCCTTCCGCCACTCCTGCCGCAGCGCGATCTGCGGCTCCTGCTCGATGGTCATCAACGGCCGCCACACCTTGGCCTGCAAGACGCTCATCGGCCCGGAGATCGAACGACACGGCCCGACGATCACCGTTGCGCCGATGCGCAATTTGCCGGTGCTCAAAGACCTGGCCGTCCGGATGGAGCCCTTCTGGCAGAAGGTGCGCGCCGTGACCCCCTGGCTGGAGCAGGCCGGCGGGGCTTCTTCAACCGCACAGGCCGTCCTGACCAAGGAAACCCGGTCGCATCTGCACAATGTCGACGCCTGCATCCTGTGCGGCGCCTGCGTGTCGTCCTGCAGCAGTCTGGAGGTGTCGCCCGGTTTTCTCGGCCCGGCGGCATTGGCCAAAGCCTATCGGTTTGTCGCCGATCCCAGGGATGGCGCACGCAGCCGCCGATTGACGATGTTGACACAGCCCGACGGCGTCTGGGACTGCACCCGATGCAATATGTGCGTGGAAGTCTGCCCCAAGGACGTTCAGCCGATGGAAGCGATCGTCCGTCTGCGCCGGGCCGCGATCACCGATGGACTGACCGATACGATCGGCGCCCGCCACATCACGAGCTTTACCGAGATCGTCCGGCAGGAAGGGCGGCTCAACGAGGGGCGGCTGCCGGCGCAGATGTTGTGGCGCCACCCGGCCGCGTTGCTTGCGCAACTGCCGCTGGCGATCAAAATGTTCGTGCGGGGCAAGGTGCCGCTCCCCTGGCATCCGCCGCTCGACTCGATCCGCGCGATCCGCCGGCTCTTCGGCCGGTGGGGAACACCTTCGTCATGGACCAATTGATGGGGATTATCTGATGAGGATTGGCTGATGCGCTACGCTTTCTTTCCCGGCTGCGTCGCCCAGGGCGCCTGCCCGGAACTCTATCAATCGACGATGGTCGTCGCCCGCCACTTCGGGATCGAACTGATCGAACTGCGCCAGGCCTCCTGCTGCGGGGCCGGCGTGCTCAAGGAAGCGTCGCCCGCACTGGCCCTGTCGCTCAACGCCCGAACGTTGGGGATGGCGCAACACCGCGGCCTGCCGTTGTTGACGATCTGCGGCACCTGTCAGGGGGTCCTCTCCTCGGTCAAACGGGAACTGGACGAACAATCGGCCCTGCGCGAGACGATCAACGCCTCGATCGAGCAGGAGGATGAACGGTATCGCGGCGGACTGGAGATCAAACATCTACTTTGGGCCATGCTCGAAGATCTCGGCCTCGACCGGTTGAAGGCGGCCGTCGCCCGCCCGTTGACCGGGCTGCAAGTCGCCCCCTTTTACGGCTGCTATATTCTCCGGCCGTCCGGCGATCTCAAACACGACGACCCGTTTCATCCCGACTCGCTCGAGGCGGTCATCACCGCGTTGGGCGCGACACCGATCGACTACGAAGGCCGGATCAAATGCTGCGGCTTCCCGATCCTGCTGGAGAAGGCGGAGATGGCGGCCCGGATGAGCGGGGAGAATCTGGTCGACGCCAAAACACACGGGGCGGACTGCCTCGTCACCCCCTGCCCGCTCTGCCACATGAGCCTGGACATCTACCAGCAGCGCGCTGAGCAGGCGATGGGGCGGTCGATCGGCCTGCCGATTCTTCATTTTCCCCAACTGGTCGGCCTCGCCCTGGGCTATTCACCCAAAGAGTTGGGGATGGCCCGGCATCTGGTTTCAACGAGCAAAGTGCTCCAAAAAATCGGTGTTGGTTGACAATGGCACCCCCTCACCTTGACCCTCTCCCCCGTCAAGGGGGAGAGGGAAGATCGTCGGGTACGCCAGGCACGATACACCTCCCATGCCGGATTTAGCCCAGCACGCCCTTGACGTCGCCACCGGTCTGGGCGCGGCCTATGCCGACGCCCGGCTGATCAACGCGCGCGAGCAGGCGATCATCACCCGCAACGGCGAGGTCGCCACGCTGGTGGACGCCGAATCGGCGGGGATCGGCATCCGCGTCATCGTCAATGATGCCAAGGGCCGGGGCGCCTGGGGCTTTTCTTCGACATCGGAGTTGACGCAAGCCGCCGTTGAAGCGGCCGCGCGCGAAGCGGTGGCCGTCGCCAAGGCCAGCGCCCTCGCACAGCGCATGACGCTCACGCTTGCGCCCCAGCCGCCGATCGTCGCCGACTGGTCGTCGCCCGTCCGCCGCGATCCGTTCGACGTCAACCTGGATGAGAAGATCGCCCTGCTGCTGTCGGCCGATGGGGCGATGCGGCGCGTCGCCGGCGTCAGCCTCGCGCGCGGCTATCTTTCATTCACCCGTTTGGACAAACAGTTTGTCAGCAGCGCCGGCGCCCGGATCCGGCAGCGCTTGATCTACAGCGGCGCGGGCTGCGACGCCACCTCGTTCAAGGACGGCGGGATTCAGAAGCGCTCCTATCCCAATTCGTTCGGCGGCCAGCATCAATTGAAGGGCTATGAGTTGATCGATGAGCTTGACCTGCCCGCGCACGCGATACGGGTCGGCGAAGAAGCGGTCGCGTTGCACGGCGCGGCCCAGTGCCCGTCGAGCACCACCACGTTGATCCTGGACAGCTCGCAGCTCGGGCTTCAGATTCATGAGTCGATCGGCCACGCGATCGAGCTCGACCGGATGCTCGGCTACGAAGCCAACTATGCCGGCACGAGCTTCTTGAACGCGTCGATGCTCAACACCTTTGAATACGGCTCGCCGATCGTCAACGTGGTGGCCGATGCGACGATCGCCCACGGGCCGGGTTTGGGCACGTTCGCCTACGATGACGAGGGCGTCCCGGCCCAGTCGGTGCCGATCATCAGGGCCGGCCGGCTGACGGGCCTGCTCACGTCGCGCGAGACGGCGCCCTCGGTCGGCTTGAGCGCGAGCGGCGGGTCGATGCGGGCCGACGGCTGGAACCGGATCCCGCTCATCCGGATGACCAACGTCAGCCTGCTCCCCGACCCGAAGGGACCGGCCGATCTCAATGCGCTGATCGCCGACACCGATGACGGCATTTATATGGAGACGAACCGGAGCTGGTCGATCGACGACAAGCGGCTCCATTTCCAATTCGGGACCGAGATCGGTTGGGAGATTAAAAAAGGCCGGCGCGGCCGGATGCTCAAAAATCCCAGCTACGGCGGGATCACGCCGCCCTTCTGGCGGAGTTGCGACGCGATCTGCGGGCCGGCCGCCTGGACGCTCTGGGGCACGCCCAACTGCGGCAAGGGACAGCCGCCGCAGACGATCGGCACGGGCCATGGCGCCTCACCGGCCCGGTTTCGCAATGTCGATGTCGGAGTCGCGTATGACGCGGAATGAATTCGATGCCCACCCGTGGCTGCAGAAAGCGCTCAAGACCAGTCCGGCCGACGGCACGCTGGCCGCGCTCACACACGACCACTCGGCGCTGACCCGGTTCGCCAACAACACGATCCACCAAAATGTCGCGGAAACCAACACGCCGTTGATGGTGCGTGTCGATCTGGGCGCGCGCCGGGGGTTGGCCACCACGTCCCAACTGACCGATGACGCCGTTCGCGCGGTCGTCAATCGCGCGGTCGAACTGGCCAAACGGGCGCCGGCGCAGCCTGACCGGCCGGCGCTGCCCGGGCCGCAGCACTATCGGATGATCGAGCGGTGGGATGAAGCGACGGCCACGGCGTCGCCGGCTCTGCGAGGCGAAGCGGTCGCACGGGCCATCCGGCAGGTTGAGCGCGCGGGCTTTACAGCCGCGGGCTATCTGACGACGTCATCAGCCGT
>JACQCE010000077.1 GCA_016201765.1 Nitrospirota bacterium | reverse complement strand
TGGCGTGCTGCAGCGTGGCGATCGTCTGGGGATTCCAGTTGTGGTGCTCCCCCTGGATCCGGTAATGATATTCGCCGCCGAACTCGAGCTGCCGGACCGCCACCGGCTGGTAGGCCACGGCGTGGCGGCGGAGCGTTTCCTTGGCCAGCTCGCGCATCCCGATGCCGCCGATCCGGGACGCCGTGCCGGTGAAGTACCGGTCGGTCAGTTCCTTGTTCAGGCCGATCGCTTCGAAGATCTGGGCCCCGCAGTAACTCTGGACGGTTGAAATGCCCATCTTCGAGAAGATCTTTAAGAGGGCCTTGTTCACGGCCTTGATGTATTTCTGCTGGGCCGTGGCGGCGTCAATGCCCTCCGGCAGATAACCCTCCCGCTCCAAATCGATCAGCGTACGGAAGGCGAGATAGGGGTTGATGCTGCCCGCGCCGTAGCCGATCAGGCAGGCGAAGTGCTGCGCCTCGCGCGCCTCACCGGTCTCCACGATCAACCCCACTTCGGTCCGGCTGCATTCCTGGACGAGGTGGTGATGCACGGCGGAGATGCCCAGCAGGCTCGGGATCGGCGCCCAGTCGGTGTTGACGCCCCGGTCGCTCAGGATCAGAAACGAAAAGCCCTCCTTGATCGCCTGCGACGCCTGGCGGCACAACTCCTCCACGGCCGAGGCCATGCCGTCCGGTCCGTCGGCCGTCCGGAAGAGCATCCGCAGCGTCTTGCTGCGGAAGTGCTCATCGGTGACCTCGCGGATTTTTTCCAATTCGGCATTGGTCAGGATCGGCTGCTGGACCTTGATCCGCCGGCAGCTTTCCGGCGTTTCCCCCAGCAGATTCGGCTTGGGGCCGATGCTGGTGACCAGCGACATGACGAGCTGCTCCCGGATCGGATCGATCGGCGGGTTGGTGACCTGCGCGAAGAGCTGCTTGAAATATTTAAACAGCAACTGGGGCCGGTTCGAGAGGACGGCCAGCGGCGTGTCGGTGCCCATCGAGCCGACGGCCTCTTCGCCCGTCACCACCATCGGTGTCATCACCATTTTGAGCTCTTCGATCGTGTAGCCGAACGCCTGTTGCTGCTGGCGCAACGCGGCATGGCCGGGCTGCGGCACGTTCAGCGGCTCGGGCAGTTCGTCGAGCAGGATCCGGTGCGTCGAGAGCCACTGCCGGTAGGGCTTGCGGTGGGCGATGTCGGCCTTGATCTCTTCATCGTCAATGATCCGCCCCTGCGTGGTGTCGACCAGGAACATCCGTCCGGGCTGTAAACGGCCTTTGAAGCGCACCTCCTCCGGTTTCACGGGCAGCACGCCCGCCTCCGACGCGAGCACGGCGAGGCCGTCGTAGGTGACCAGGTAGCGGCAGGGGCGCAGGCCGTTCCGGTCGAGCGTGCCGCCGATCAGCTTGCCGTCGGTGAAGCAGACCGCGGCCGGGCCGTCCCATGGTTCCATCATCGCGGCGTGATATTCGTAAAACGCCCGGCGGTCGAGATCCATGTGGGGGTTGCCGACCCAGGCCTCGGGAATCAGCATCATCATGGCGTGCGGCAGCGACCGGCCGCCCATGACCAGAAACTCCACCGCGTTGTCCAGGCAGGCGGAGTCGCTCTGGTTCTCGCCGATGATCGGATAGAGCTTCTGTAAATCATCGCCGAAGAGTTCCGATTGCATCCGGCCCTGCCGCGCGCGCATCCAGTTGACGTTGCCCTTGAGCGTGTTGATCTCGCCGTTGTGGCAGATGTAGCGATAGGGATGGGCCAGCGACCAGGCGGGAAAGGTGTTGGTCGAGAAGCGCGAATGGACCATCGCGAGCGCGCTGACGACCGCCGCGTCGGTCAGGTCCTGATAAAAGAGCGGCACCTGCCCGGGCAGCAGCAGCCCCTTGTAGACGAGCGTGTTGCAGGAGAGGCTGGAGATGTGGAAAGCGTCCCGTTGTGCGATGGCGGAGGCGCGGACCGCGGACTCGATCCGCTTGCGGATGACGTAGAGCTTCCGCTCGAACTGCGCTTCATTCAGAATATTGCGGGCGATGAAAAACTGACGGATGAAGGGCATCGACGCGCGGGCCTGATCGCCCACGCTGGCCTCCTTGACGGGGACGTCGCGCCAGCCCAGCAACTGCTGGCCTTCCTCGCCGACGATTGTTTCTATGATCCGCTCGGTCTGCCGCCGTTGGGCCGGGTCGGCCGGCAGGAAGACCATTCCCACGCCGTATTCCCCCGCGCCCGGCAGCTTCAGATGCTGCTCCGCCGTCGCCCGTTTGAGAAATTCGTGGGGCACCTGCAACAGGATGCCGGCGCCGTCGCCGGTGCAGGGGTCGCAGCCCTGGGCGCCGCGATGGGCCATGTTCTCAAGGATTTGAAGCCCTTTGACGACAATATCGTGCGATTTATTGCCGCTGATATTGACGATGAAGCCGATGCCGCAACTGTCCCGTTCGGCGGCCGGATCGTAGAGTCCCTGCGCGGGCGGGAGGTGCAGGATGGGGCGTGATCGATTGTTGGCGCGTTGCGGCGATTGTGCGTGGTCAGACATCGAAATGTCATTATAATAGAGCAATTACGCCGAACGCAAGGCGCGGGACATTGGAAGTATTGGGAGGTATTGGGGGAGCGTCTGTTTGACTTTTGAGACGAAAACTCGCTAGACTGCTTGAATAAATATGATGATTTTTCATCCAGAATCCCGCCTGTGAAACGGTCGGTTCATCCCGTGTCATCCGCCGCGGGTCGCCTGGGCCTCTGGTTGGTGATCGTCGTGTTCTCCCCGGCCGGATTTCCAACGATGACCACGGCGGCGACCGCGGCAACGGTCGCCCCCTCCGCGCCCGCACACGAGACCGGTCCGGCGGGATCGACGTCGCTTCAGGAACTGGCCGTGGCGTTGAGCACGCTGTTTCCCAGCGTCAGCGGCACGGTGACGGCTGCGCAGGGTGATCGGGTGGACATTGACCGGGGATTGGACCAGGGTGTGCGGCCGGGACTGCTGCTGAACGTCGTCCGGCCGGGGGAACCGTTCCGCCATCCCTTGACGGGGGTGATGCTGGGCGCGTCGGAAACCCGGCTCGGCCTGCTCGTGGTGGAAAGCGCGACGGCCGATCGCGCCGTGACCCGTTGGGTCGGCGCGGCCCGCTCATCCGAATCGGCGTCCGCATCCGGGGCCGGCCCGGCCTCATCCGGGGAGGCGGTGGGGCCGATTCGGGCCGGCGATCAGATCCGGACGAGCGACCAGCCGCTGCCCATCGTGCTGGCCTCGACGGCGGCCGGCCAGTTCCTGACGACGCGGTTTCGCGCCGCGCTCGATGACACCGGCCGGTTTCGACTGCTCCCGTTTGCCACGTCCATTCCGGTTCCCTCGTTGATCGGCGATGCGTCCTTCCCCATGGCGTCCGCTGCGGAGACGGCTCCTCTGGTGGAGGCCACCCGTGAGCTGGGCGCCGATTATGTGGTGGTGTTCGATGTGCGCCTGCGTCCTTCGGGTGTGATGGGGGGAGTGGCGATCATGGAAACGAGGCGGGGCGGACGGCTCGATGCCGTGCAGATGCCGCTTCATCTGAATCCCGATGAACTGCCCGCCGGCGCGTTCGAAGGTCCGGCCACCGCGGCGGCCGATGCCATGGTCCAGGTGATGGCGGCCCGCACGGGCCGGGCGTTTCGCACCATGGAGTTTCCCTATCGGGCGGAGCATGTGGTGATCGGCGATCTGGATGGGACCGGCGGGACCGCCGTGGCGATCAGCGACGGCCACCGGTTGCGGATTTACAGCTTGAAACATTCGACGACGGAATTGCTCGCGGAGGAGCCGCTCGAGCGCGCCGACCGCCGGCAACTGGCGGTCGATCTGGCCGATATCAACGGCGAAGGGCGTCCGCAATTGTTCGTGACGGCCATGGTTGATGACCGGCTCGATTCATACGTGTTGCGCTGGAAGGACGGGAAGCTGACCCGCGTAGTCGAGCATCAGCCCTACTATTTCCGCGTGCTGACGCCGCCCGACAAGCCGGCGATGCTGGTGGGGCAGAAGCGCTCAATCTCGTCGCCCTTCTACGACCGGGTGATGACGCTTGAATGGACCGGGCAGGGCTATCGCGAGGGGGAGACGCTGACGCTGCCCGATGATGTGGCGATCTACGATTTTACCGTGGCCGATTTTACCCGCGATGGACGGGGACAGCTGCTCTACCTCGACCGGAGCGACCGGCTGGTGCTGGTGGCGCCGGACGGCCGGGTGCTCGGCAAGAGCGCGGACAGCTTCGGCGGGGTGGAATCGTTCATCGAATATCGTCCCATTGCGATCAATCAGGGCGCGGATTCTGAGCCGCTTCGGGCGAGGATTCCGGCCCGCCTGACCGCCGCCGATCTGGAGGGCGACGGCACGGTGGAGGTCGCGGTGCCGCACAACGTTCCGCTGACCAAGCGGATCGAACGGATCAAGGGCTATCAGTACGGACAGATCCATGTGCTGCGGTGGGACGGTCAGCAGTTCGTCGAGCAATGGACCGTTCCGCGCGTGGAGGGGGTGATTGCCGACATCGCGGTGGCGCGTTTACTCGGGACCGGGGGCGGCACCCAGGTGATGGTGCTCGTCAATCCCACCGCGAAGGAGAAAGTGTCCGGCTTGAAAGAGTTGTTTTCAACCCAGAGTCAATTGTTGTTTTATCTGATGCCGCACGGGTCCGGGTAGGGGATCGGGACGCAGATGGAACGGAAAGTGGTGATGGAGGCCGGACAATCCGCGGACGCCGGCTTGGACACGCCCGCGTCGTCTGAAGAGTCGTTGCGCGCCCGCCTCGCGCGCGGGGAACTGCCGCGCCACGTGGCGATCATCATGGACGGCAACGGCCGGTGGGCCGAGTCGAGAGGATTGCCCCGGATCGCGGGCCATCGCGCCGGCATCGCGTCGGCGAAGGAGATCGTGGAACTCTGCCGGGAACTGGGCGTGCAGGTCCTGACGATGTTCGCCTTTTCCAGCGAGAACTGGCAGCGGCCCACGCACGAGGTGCGCGAGTTGATGCATCTGCTCGAACAGTATCTGAAACAGGAACTGCCCACGATGATACGGCACGAGATCCGGTTCCGCGCCATCGGACGAACCGGCATCCTGCCCGCGTCGGTGCGGCGGTGGATCACGCGCGTCGAGACGGAAACGGCCGAGTACAAACAGATGACGCTCAATCTCGCGCTCAACTACGGCGGGCGCGCCGAAATCGTCGATGCCGTGTCCGCCCTGTGCACGGATCTGCTGGCCGGCCGTCTGTCGCTTCCGCAGTTGACGGAGCCGATGCTGGCGCAGTATTTGAGCACCGGGGGGTTGCCCGATCCAGACCTGATCATCCGCACCAGCGGGGAATATCGCATCAGTAATTTTCTCCTCTGGCAGGCGGCGTACGCGGAGCTGTATTTCACCAAAACATTGTGGCCCGATTTCCATCGACGGGAGTTGCTCCTGGCCCTGATCGATTATCAACGGCGGGAGCGGCGGTTTGGACGGGTGCAGAAGCCGGCGGGGCGCTCGTGGTTGTGAGCTGTAGAGACCAACGGCAACCCAAGGGCCGCTGGCGGCCGATGGGAAATCAGAGGTGGCTTGGGGCGTGGGAGGCACCTGCCTGCCGGCAGGCAGGTCGGAGGATGAATCCCCGCACGGGCCCCCACATCCAATGACCGGAACCCGGGTTGTTGTCGCGCTGGTTGCTCTCCCGCTCCTCTACATCATCATCTGGGTGCTTCCTCCCGCCGCCTTCTTCCTGCTGGTGCTGGCCGCTGTGCTGATCGGACAGCAGGAACTGGTCAGGATGGTGCATCCTGCCACGCCGTTCCGGCGATTGGCCGTCGGTTTGGTTCTTGGCGTCCTGCTGGTCTGGAACTTCTACAGGATGACGGGGGCGGTCATTGGCGGCGCGATCGATCACGCGACGTTGGCGGTCGGGACTGCGCTCACCGGCGCCGTGGCCGCGGTCTTGCTGGTCGAGCTGTTGACGGGGCGGCGGCTGGTCACCGCGTTGCCCGCCGCGGTGATGCCGCTCTTCAGCGCGCTCTATCTCGGCTGGATGCTGGGTCATTTGATTTTGCTCCGCGGTGCGGAGCAGGGGGCGGGCGCGGTGCTCTTTGTCGTGGCCGTCACCTGGATGGTGGACAGCGCGGCCTATTTCGGAGGGCGCCGCTTCGGCAGTCATCCGCTCGCGCCCATCATCAGTCCGAAGAAAACGATTGAGGGCGCCGTGGCCGGGTTGGCCGGCGGCGTGGCCACGGCGCTGGTCGCGCAGTGGTGGTGGTTTCCGACGTTGACCCTGGCGGAGAGCGCCGGCGTCGGCCTGTTGCTTGCCTGCGTGGGGCAGGTTGGCGATCTGGCCGAGTCGATGATCAAGCGGCGCGCGGGGGTCAAGGACTCCGGCGGCTGGATTCCCGCTCACGGCGGTCTCCTCGATAAAGTGGACAGCCTTGTATTTACGGCGCCGACCTTTTATTATTATCTGGTCTGGGTGAAGGACTATGGCCGTGTCTTTATGTAACCAGTCATCATGGAAGCCCTGCTCCGGTCGTGCGGGCGCCGGAGGCGTGCGGTGACATCAATCGTCCTGTTCGGCTCCACCGGGTCGGTGGGCGTCAACACGCTGCGCGTGGTCGAGGCGTTTCCCGGCCGGTTTCAGGTCGCGGGGCTGACGGCCTGGAAGAACCATCGCGTGCTGGAGAAGCAGATCCGAAAATTCAAACCCCGCGTGGTGGCGGTGGCCGACGAGCAGGTGGCCGGGCAGCTGCGGCGGCGCTGCCGCGATCTGTCGGTGACGATCGGATCCGGGGTGGAGGGGATGGTGCAGGTGGCCTCGATGCCGGAGGCGCAGGTGGCCGTCTCGGCCATCGTCGGGGCGGCGGGGCTGATCCCGACGCTCGCGGCGATTCATTCCGGCAAGCAGATCGCCCTGGCCAACAAGGAAACTCTGGTGATGGCGGGCGAGCTGGTGATGCGGGAGGCCAGGGCCCGCGGGGTGTCGATCATTCCCGTTGACAGCGAGCACAGCGCGATTTTCCAGCTGCTGCACGGCCAGCGGCGGCAGGATTTGCGCCGGCTGGTCCTGACCGCGTCGGGCGGGCCGTTGCTGCGGCTGCCCCTGGGCCGGCAGGCGCGGGTGACACCCGAGCAGGCGCTGCGCCATCCGAATTGGAAGATGGGGCCGAAGATCACGATCGATTCGGCCACGTTGATGAACAAGGGGCTGGAGGTGATCGAGGCGCGGTGGCTCTTCGACGTCGAGCCGGCGCGCGTGGACGTCGTCATCCATCCCCAGAGTCTGGTCCATTCCCTCGTGGAGTATCAGGACGGGTCGATGCTGGCGCAATTGGGGATGCCAGACATGCGCGGGCCGATCGCCTATGCGTTGAGCCATCCGGAGCGGCTGGCGCTGCCGATCCCGTCGTTGGATCTGGCGCGCGCCAAAAGCCTGACGTTTGAAGAGCCGAACCGCAAACAATTTCCCTGTCTGGGCTATGCCTATGACGCGCTGCGCGCGGGCGGGACGATGCCGGCCGTGCTCAATGCCGCCAATGAAGAGGCGGTCTGGGCGTTTCTGGACCGGCGGATCCCGTTCACGTCGATTCCCCGCGTCATCCGGGCCGCGATGAAGGCCCACGACGTCAAACCCGTCTATGAACTGTCGGACGTCATGGCCGCCGACCGATGGGCCCGTGACAGGGCCAGGCGGGCCATGAAAATCACCGGTCAGGACAAGGGAGTAGCGCGCACATGACGTCAATGCTATCCGGGTTGTCGGGGGGGCACGTGCTGGAGGTCATCAAAACGGTCTTCATCTTTCTGGCCGTCTTGAGCGTCCTGATTGCGTTTCACGAATGGGGCCATTTCCTGGCGGCGCGGCTGCTGGGCGTGAAGGTGCTCACCTACTCGATCGGCTTCGGGCCGAAGCTGTGGCGGCGGCAATCGGGCGAGACGGAATATTGCCTGTCCGCCATTCCGCTGGGCGGGTACGTCAGGCTGTTCGGCGATGATCCGAACGAGGCGGTCGACCCGGCGGCGCAGCGGCGGGCGTTTCTTTATCAGCCGACCGCGAGCAAGCTGGCCATCGTGGCGGCGGGTCCCTCGTTCAATCTGCTGCTGGCCTTTCTCTTTTTCTTCGGGTTGCATCTGATCGGCATGCCGCAACACATGCCGGTGCTGGGCGAGATCGCGCCGGACAGTCCGGCGCTGCGCGCCGGGTTTCAGGCCGGCGACCGGGTGGTGACGATGGACGGCGTCTCCATCAGCAAATGGGAGCAGATGACCGGACTGATCGAGCAGCGGGCGGGCCAATCCATCGACGTGGTCGTGATCCGGAACGGCGAACGGACGACCCTGACCGTGGTGCCGGATGCGGTGGAGAAGCCGACGCTCCCCTTTGGCGAGGTGCGCCGCGTGGGGCAGATCGGCGTCCGGGACGGCGGGGTGTTTGAAACCATCCGCCTGAATCCGCTCGACGCTTTCACCGAAGGGGCGGCCATGACGGGCCATTGGACCTATCTGACCGTGGTGTCGCTGGGCAAGATGGTGCAGGGGGTGGTGCCGTTGAAGGAGGTGGGCGGGCCGATTCTGATCGCCCAGGTCTCCGCCAAGGCGGCGGAGGCGGGCATCCCGAATCTGGTGTTGTTCATGGCGATCATCAGCGTGAATCTGGCGGTCCTGAACTTCCTGCCGATCCCGGTGCTCGACGGCGGCCACATCTTTTTCTTCCTCATCGAAGCCGCCATCGGCCGGCCGATCGCGCTTCGGACCCGCGAGATGGCCCAGCGCGTCGGCATCGCCGTGCTGCTGATGCTGATGATTCTGGCGTTTTCCAATGATATTGTGCGGCTGTTTGGGTCTTGATCCGCTTGTGCCCTGCGCTCACCCACCAAAAAGGGGACAGGCTACTTTTTTAGCGGCTTAGAGGATTCGGTGGAGAAAAAAGTAGCCTGTCCCCTTTTTTCACAGAACCGACGTTAAACACTCCAAACACCGTGTGCATTATATGAATACTCAGCCCGGCGGCGTCTGGCGGTACTCGTCTCTGCTGATTCCCACGCTGCGAGAGGAACCGGGGGAGGCGGAGATTGTCAGCCATCAGTTGATGCTCCGGGCCGGCATGCTCCGCAAGCTGGCCGCCGGCATCTATACGCTGCTTCCGCTGGGCTTGCGCGTGCTGAACAAGGTCGAACGGGTCGTCCGCGAGGAGATGAACCGGGCGGGCGCCCAGGAGATCCTGATGCCGATGGTGCAGCCCGCCGAGCTGTGGCAGGAGACCGGCCGGTGGCAGCAGTATGGCAAGGAGCTGCTCCGGTTCAAGGACCGGCACGACCGGGATTTCTGCCTCGGCCCCACGCACGAGGAGGTCGTCACCGACCTTGTCCGCCGCGAAGTCCGCTCCTACCGGCAATTGCCGGTGACGCTCTACCAGATCCAGATGAAGTTCCGCGACGAGATCCGGCCGCGTTTCGGCGTAATGCGGGGCCGGGAATTTCTCATGAAGGACGCCTACAGTTTCGATCTCGACGAGGCGGGCGCCAGGGTGAGTTATCAGAAGATGAACGACGCGTATCACCGGATTTTCGAGCGGTGCGGCCTGAAGTTCAAGCCGGTCGAGGCCGACAGCGGCGTCATCGGCGGCGCCTATTCGCAGGAATTCATGGTGCTGGCCGAGACGGGCGAGGACAGCATCAAAGCCTGCTCACAATGCAGTTACGCCGCCAACGTTGAAAAGCAGCCTGGCGCGGCCTGTCCGCGTTGTCAGGCGCCGCTGGAGACGCATCGCGGGATTGAAGTCGGCCACATCTTCATGCTGGGGACCAAATACAGCGAAGCGATGAAGGCGGCCGTGCTCGACCCGCAGGGCCATGAGCAGCCGATGGTGATGGGCTGCTACGGCATCGGCGTGAGCCGTACGGTCGCCGCCGCCATTGAGCAGCATCATGACGACAAGGGCATCCGCTGGCCGGCCCCGTTGGCGCCGTTCCACCTGCACGTGGTGGTGCTCAACCCGAAAGATACGCCGAGGGCCGCGGCGCTGGGTTATGATGTGGTGCTCGACGACCGTGATGACCGGGCCGGCATCAAGTTCAACGACGCCGACCTGATCGGCGTGCCGGCGCAGGTGATCATCGGCGGACGCACGTTGAAAGAGGGGCTTGTGGAGCTGAAACGCCGGTCGGACGGGGTTGTGCGAAAAATCGAACCGGGCGGGATTGGCGGCGTATTGGCGGAGTGGTTGGGAATGCCGGCTGTCTAGCAGGCCGTTGAAAAAGTCCATCTGCTTCGTTCTCGGTCGCTCAGAATCCTCACGTACAACACAGTACGCTCCGGGTTCCTCGCTCCCTGCGGCCTTGCAGCTGGAGCTTTTTGACCGGCCTGCCCGGCGAAGGTGTTTTTCAACACTCTGTTAGGACGCGCCGGATGGATTGAAAGCCGGCTGGCCTGTGCCGGACGCAGGCCCCAGCACTTCCCGCAGGACCTTCAGCACCTTTTCCTCATCAAACGGTTTTAAAATATAGTGTTTGGCGCCGGCCTGGGTGCATTCGGCGATCGGGTCCTTCGAGGCCAGTGAGCTGACCATGATCACAACCGCCTTCGG
>JACQCE010000026.1 GCA_016201765.1 Nitrospirota bacterium | reverse complement strand
GCACGGCGGCGGCGAGGACGGCGGGGGGGACAGCGGCGGCGAAGGCGGCGACAACTGATCCCGGCCCGATGATGCCCGCCATGCTGTCGTGATCAGGTTGTTCCCGTTTTCTTCCATGTCCATTTCTTCCGCCGCCAGGATCAGGATGGGTGACCGTGTCGCGGCGGTTTTGTTCGCAGTGGCCGGCCTCGGGGTGTGCGGTGTTGCGTCGGACGCGGGGGCGGCGACCCAATCGGTTCACGTTGAAGCGGGGGTGGACGAGAAATTTGACGACCTGGCCCTGTATGTCGTCACGCCTTCCGGGGTGTCTGAACGGGGGGATTGGATCACGGAGCCGTATCTGACGCTCAGCTACACCACCTCCCGCCGCCTTCCGACGAAGCTGGTCTTCGATGTCACCGCCGATATCTATGCCAGATATTCCGTCCTGGATTATCAAACCTACCGGTTCCTGATCAGACAGGCGATCGATGAGAAGACGGCGGTGACGCTCAAATACACGTTTATTCCAAAGATTTTTTTCGGGGATGACATGGTTGGTGTTGCGCCTGGGGTTCCTTTCAAGGATCAACAACATGAGATTCATCTGGTTCAACTCACGGCGGATCGGGATCTGCGGCCGGAACTGAATGTGGGGCTGAGCGCCAGGTATGGCATCCGGGACGCCGAGCCGGCGTTCAACTATCGGGACTCTTCCCTGTGGGGCGTCTCGGTGGACGGTCTCTACCGGCCCGCCCCAAGGTGGAGGCTGACGACGGGCGCGGCTTTTGAGCAGGACATGGCACGGGGAGGGACGAATAAGTTCACGACGGCGCCAGATGATGCCTCGTATAACCAGGTCTCGGCGTATGCCGGTCTGACTTATTCCATCAGGGATCGCTGGTTGCTGAAGGGACGCTACGCCTTCCGCTGGCGCGACTACACGACGTCACTTGTGCCTTCCGTATCACCGCCTCCCCAGACTGGAGACCCGCTGCACTACGGCCGAACGGACTTCACCAACAGCCTTCTGTTCGTTGCCACCTATCGACTTGCCGCTCCTCTGTTTGCGAAGGCCGGATATGAGAGCATCTGGCGGGATTCCACCAAATCGTATGCCCGGTACCATGAGAACATTTACACCGTCGGCCTCAATTACCGCTTCTAGGCTTGAGGGCCGGCCTTTTGACTCGGGCCGGCTCTCTCTGTCACACTGACCGCATGCGCGAGGCTGCACCGCCCCCGACTCCAGCCCGACGCGGGCGCCTGCTTTGGCGCGTCCTTTCGCTCTATCTACCGCTGCTGGGGGTGATCTTTGCCGTGATCGGATGGTTCTTTTTCGGCTCCGCCCGGCAGGCGCTGGACGCCGAGCTGAGCAAGCGGCTCACCAGCATCGCCCAGGTTGTCGCCGCCACGATCAATCCGCGTTACGTGGGAAGCATCCGGCCCGGTGACGAGGGGTCCTCGCTCTATCGGACCCTGATCGCCGATCTGGCGCGGATCAAGACCGTCACCCGCGTGAAGGATATCTACATCTTTGACCGGGACAATCGGATCATCCTGGATGCCGATGAAGAGACGCCGATCGGGCAGGAATATCTCCTGCTGAAGTTGGACCAGCGGGAGCTGGAGGGGGTCTGGAGCGGAGGCGCCGCGGCCTCCACCCTCTATGAGGGAAGTGATGGGAAGCTGTATAAATCAGGCTATGCGCCGTTGAATGATTCGCGCGGGGCCGTCTTCGCCGCCGTGGGTGTTGAAGGGGGGGCGGAGTTCTTCGAGGTGATCGACAGGGCCCGCCGGCAGATGCTCGTCATCGCGCTGGCCGGCGCCCTGCTGGCGGCGGGCGCGAGCGTGCTGTTGGCCCGGTCGATCGTCGCTCCGCTCCAATCACTGGTGACGGCGGTCGAGTCGGTCGGGCAGCGTGAGGCCTATCCGCAGGTGGAGATCGGCCGGCGTGACGAGATCGGGTATCTTGGCGAGCGGTTCAACGCCATGGTGAGCGGCCTGGCCGAAAAGGACCGGCAGTTGAACGAGCTGTACCGGCGCGAAAAAGAGCGGGCGAATCTTCTGGAGGATGAAATCCGGATCAAGGAACGGCTGGCCGCGCTCGGGGAGATGTCCGCCGGGATCGCCCACGAAATTCGCAATCCGCTCGGCGCGATCGCGGGGTTTACGGAGCTGCTCGACCGTCGGGTGACGGACCCCGCCGCCAGGGAACTGACCCGGGAGATTCTTCTGGAAGTGCAGAATCTGAACCGGATCGTCACCCAGTTTCTCACCTTTGTCCGCGAGCCCCAGCTCAGGCTGGAGCCGGCCGATCTCCCGGCCGTTGTGAAGGCGGCGATCGATGCGGTGATGGCGGACAAGGGGCGCGCCGGGATCCGGTTGGAGACGCAAATGGCCGATGGGCTGCCCGCCGTCCCGGTCGATGCCGATCTGCTCAAGCAGGCGGTGATGAACCTGATTCAAAACGGCATTGACGCGATGCCGTCGGGAGGCACACTGGGCATCCGGCTTGAGGCCAGGGAGCCGTGGTTGTTGATCGCCGTGTCCGATTCGGGCGAGGGGATCTCGCCGGCCGACCGGCGCCGTATTTTCGATCCCTTCTTTACGACCAAAAAGGAAGGCACCGGCCTGGGGTTGGCCATTACGCACCGGCTGATTCAGGCTCACGGGGGGAAGATCGAAGTTGAGAGCCAGCCCGGGCGGGGCAGTTGTTTTACGGTCTGGTTGCCGATGAGGAGGGCGGCGGGATGATCCGCGTCCTGATCGTGGAAGACAAGGCGAGCATGGCCCGGATGCTCCAGCAGCTTTTTGCCTCGAAGGGCCATGACGTGACGGTCGCTTCCGACGGCGCCGAGGCGGCGGCCAGGATCCAGGCGGCCGACTTTCACCTGGTGATCACCGATTTGAAAATGCCGAACGGGGACGGGCTTCACGTTTTGCAGGCGGCCAAGGCAAAATCGCCGAACACGATTGTCCTGATCATGACCGCGTTCGGCACGATTGAAAACGCCGTCCAGGCGATGCGCCTGGGCGCGTTCGATTACCTGCTCAAGCCCTTCTCGATCGCCGAAATCGAGTTGAAGGTGGAGAAGGCGCTGGAGCAGCAACGGCTCCAGGCCGAGAATGCCTATCTGAAGGATTCGCTTCGGACGGGCTTGGGCCGGTTGATCGGCGGCAGTGGTGCGATGCAACAGGTGTACGGGTTCATTCAAAAGGTGGCTCCGAGCGCGGCGCCGGTCCTGATTCTGGGGGAATCGGGCGTCGGCAAGGAGCTGGTCGCGCGCGCCGTTCACGACACCGGCCCCCGGAGCGGACGGCCCTTCATCGCGGTCAACTGCGCCGCCCTGTCGGAGGGACTGGTCGAAAGCGAGCTGTTCGGTCATGAACGGGGCGCGTTCACCGGCGCGGTGGCCCAAAAGAAGGGGCGCTTCGAGTTGGCGGACGGCGGCACCTTGTTTCTTGACGAGATCGGTGAGCTGCCCCCCTCCCTGCAGACGAAGTTGCTGCGCGTCCTTCAGGAGGGCGAATTCGAGCGGGTCGGCGGCCGCCAGACGCTCCGCGTCGACGTGCGGCTGATCGCGGCGACCCACCGCGATCTTCCCGGGGCGATTGCGGCCGGCCGGTTTCGTGAAGATCTGTACTACAGGGTCAACGTGCTCTCGATCGCGGTGCCGCCGTTGCGCGAACGGCCGGACGATCTCCCGGCGCTGGCCGAACATTTTCTGTCGCGGGCGTCGGAGGCGATGCACAAGCCGGTCACCATGGCTCCGGAGGTGCTGGCGCTGTTGCGCCAGTATCGCTGGCCGGGCAACGTCCGTGAGCTGGAAAATGTGATCGAACGGGCCGTGGTGCTGACGGACGGCGCCGCCATTCGGGCGGCGGACCTGCCCAAGGAGATCACCGGGCTGTCCGGCGAGGCGGCGGAAGCGTTCAGCGATCCGACGCTTCCACTCGATGAAAAAATGGCCCGGCTCGAGCAGGAGGCGATTCGCCGGACGCTGGACAGCGTGGGATGGAATCAGACACAGGCCGCCAGGCTGCTTGGAATCAAACGCAGTTCGCTCCAATACAAGATGAAACGGTATGGCCTTCAACGCTAAACGGTTGATTCGACCGGTCGTGCTGCTGCTGATGCTCTCCGCGGCGTCGGGCCGCGTCGAGTCATCGGCTCACGCCATGGCCTCAGGCCATGGGTTCGCTCACGATCCCGCCCCACGGGCTCAGCCCGTGGGGCTCTGGGCCGCGGAACCGGCCCCGGCAGCAAATACGCTGGAGCAGGCCAGGGCGGAACTGACCCGGATTCAGGAGCGCCGGCAGGCGCGGGAGGCGCGCGCGGCCGACATCCTCACCGACGAGCAGCGGCTGGATGTATTGGTGCGGCGGTTGAAAGCGCAGCCGCCCGGATTGTCCGACGCCTTGCGGAAGCTGCGTCTCGATCGCGCATTGCGTCAGCTCCGGGACCGGCTGGTTGAATTGCAGTCCGTCCGACGTGAGCAACAGGAGTTGTTCGAACGGGAGCGGGCCGCCCGCGAGCAGGTCGGCGCGCTGCTTCGCATCGAGGCGAATCGACAACTGGCCGACGCCGAGCAGGCCTTTCAGGCGGGACGGGAGCCGGAGGCGAACGCCCTCTATCATCAATCGCTGGAGTTGATGCAGGAAAGCGAGCGGATCACCCATGCCCCCGTCCCAACCGTGGGTCGGGAACGGTATGAGTTCAACCCCGAATTGACCGGTTCGGAAGAACCGGCCGAGTTGGTGCAAATCAGCGTGTTGCTGCGCCACGAGGCGGAGGAGCTTGAGCAGGGATTGAAGGCGCTCCATCAACAGGCCCGGCAGGTCCAGACCGATCTGGAGTTCGAGCGGCGCGCCGCGCGATTTCAGGACATTCGCGATCGTGACGCGGATGCGGCTGTTCTTGAACGGGGAGGCGGGCCGCGGGCGGCTCCGACGCGTGAGGCTGAGCTGGAGCGGCAACTGACGGAGATTCGCAATCAGATCAGCCATGATCATGCGCGGATGCGCTATCTGCTGGATCGGGTCAAGGAACTGGAGGCTCTGGCGGCCAGCCGCGAGCGACAGTCGGAAAGGCGCGGCCAATGATCCGGCGTATCTTCCTCACCGCGGTGACGGTCGGGCTGATGGCCTGCGTGTTTCATGATCCGTACCGGCTGGGCAATCGCGCCCTCGAACAACGCCAGTACGAAGAAGCCGTCCGTCACTATCAGCAGGCGCTGGCGGAACATCCCGATGACCTTCGGATCCGGAACAATCTCGGCGTCGCCTATCTGCGCGGCGGCCACGACGATCTGGCGTTTCAGGAATTTCAAAAAATTCTGGCCCGCCGGCCGGCCGACGCCAAGGCGCATTTCAATCTGGCCCTGGTCTATTACAGGCAGGGGCTCTACGACCGAGAATTGGAGGAATACCGGAAGACGATCGAGCTGGATCCCGATCATTTCGACGCTCACGTGCATCTGGGCCACGCCTCCCTGGCGAAGGGGTTGGAGGCCGATGCCGTCCGGGAATATGAGTGGGTTCTCAAGAAAAATCCCAACTATCTTTCGGCCCTGTACAACCTGTCGCTGTTGTATGAAGACCGCGGCAGGACCCAGGACGCTCTTTCGTTGCTGGAGCGATACCGCACGCTCGACCCCCACGGCCCATGGTCGGCCAAAGCAGCCGACCGGGCGGCGGCGTTGCGCAAGCGCCTTTCTTCCCACCCGTAATTCTTCGATCTGTCCACCCCTTTTCCTCATTATGGGAAGTGGAACCGCATGACATTTCTGTGAATTTTATTGCCGGAAATTTGGCAGTTCGGTGAATCGATTGCCGGGTTCCCGGCACTATTTTCCACAGGTCTGTCCCTGTTATTACCTATGTGATGTATTCACTACTATTTGATTTATATGAAAAAATATCATTATTCCTGTCCAAATCTCCGGATAAAAAAAAGATCATCTGCTGCCTCATGAGCGCAGAGGGGAGGAATGGCATTGTTATTGCAGCCTTCCCTGGGGTCAGCAAGAGACTGCCATTGCACTCGGTCTGTGCAAACGTAGGAGCCATGACCATGGATCAACAAGCGCGAGGGGAGATGCGGGTCAGTCTGTTGGCCCGGCTCATTGGCATGTGGGCGGGCGTCATGCTGGCCATCGGATTGCTGATTGCGTGGTCCGCCGGGTCGGACTCCCGCGCAGGCGCGGCCCCCCCTCCGGCCGTGAACAACGGCGGGCAGTCTTCGGAGCGATTTGATCATGACTCCACGGCGTTTCCGCTCCGTGGCGCGCACCGAAGCGTCAAATGCGAGCTCTGTCACCTGGGCGGGCAATATCGGACGTTGCCGGATCGCTGCGATGAGTGCCACAACGGCCAGCTGACGTATGGAAAACCGAACAACCACATTCACACCAGCCAGAATTGCAACCTGTGTCACAGCGAATCGTACTGGTCTCCCGTCTCCTTCCGTCACGATCTGGTCGCCGTGGCCGGCCAATGCAGCACCTGCCACAACGGGCAGTCGGCGACCGGCAAGCCGCCGGGGCATATTTTCACAGATAAACAATGCGACGTCTGCCACACCACGAGGAGCTGGGCCTTCACCCATAGTCCGGTCCTGACGGCGGGGCAATGTGATACCTGCCACAACGGGACGAATGCCACGGGCAAGCCGCCCGGTCACATGCAGACCACGTTGCAATGCGACGTCTGCCATACCACGACCACGTGGACGTTCGCCCACACCACGGCGCTGACGGCGGGAAAATGTGATACCTGCCACAACGGCCAGATCGCCACCGGCAAGCCGCAGGGGCATGTCTCGACGACCGGCCAATGCGATGTCTGCCACAAATCCACGACCGCCTGGACGTTTACGCACGACGCGTCGATGGCGGGACAATGTTCGACCTGCCACAACGGCCAGATCGCCGCCGGCAAACCGTCGGGTCATTTTGGCACCACGCTGCAATGCGATACGTGCCACAAATCGACAATCGCCTGGCTCCCCATCAACACGGCGTTTCATCTTCCCACCAAACTGATCGGCGCGCACACCGGCCTGGATTGCTCGTCCTGTCACGTCGTGTCAACGGGCTCGGTCATCTATCGGGACGGCACGGCGTACGGCTCCTGCGCCAACTGTCATACGCGGGACTATCAACCTGGGGCGGAAGACCATACCTCCATCGCCGTTGACGCCAGTTGCATCAACTGCCACAGCTACACGGCCTTCAGCGGTAATTGATGCTCTCCATGATGCGGTTCTGTAGCGGGTTGTTCCTTGCCATCGGCCTCCTCTGGCTGGCGGGCTGTTTCGCGGGGCCCGGCGGGCCATTGGGGCGCGGACCATCGGCCCATTCGGCGGAACTGACCGAGGGGCTCCGCGCGTTCAAGAACGCCGAATATGAAAAGGCCAAGCGCCTGCTCAATGTTGTTGACCTGCGGACGGGCTCCCCTGAACGTGAAGAGGCCCGCTGGCACCTGGCGCGGATCGCAGAACGGCAGGGGAGCCGGAGCGAGGCCGTGCAACGCTACGTCGCGTTCCTCCGCGAGTATCCATCGAGCCGGCATCGGGAGGAGGCCAAAGGATGGCTCGTCGTGCTTCGCCGTCCGCCGCCGACGGGTGTCATCAGCGCCGGTTTGGTTGACCCTGGACAGGCCGGATTATCGAATGGGATGCGAGGCGGCATGGGGGCGGGCATCATCGTGCCGGTGAGCGATACGGGCACCTCCATCCAACCGGCCACTCCGGGCAATTCGATGGGTTCGGCGAATCAAGGCGGCAATCAGACCGATGTGGCCAAGCCGGCCGCACAGGAACCGGCGGCGGCGCCGCTCCGCGTCCGCGCGGAGAAACCCCGCTATGCCCTGACCGGATCGTTGATGACCGAATATCTGTTCGACCAGTTGGTGACCCCGTCGCCGACGGAGACGCTGCAGAACCGGCTGGGCGAGTATCTGAACCTTCGATGGAAAAATCTCTCGGGGCCGGACATCCGGCTCTATTTTTACGGAATGTATTCGCATGATTTTCTGCCCCAGGCCAACGACTTCTACCGGGTCTACAAACTCTTTGCGGAGTGGAACGACCTGGGCTCGCTCCTGTCGTTTCGCGTGGGGCGGCAACCGGGGTCGGGCAACACGCTCTTCAGCCGGTTTGACGGCGTGACGCTGACGGTCCGGCCGTCCCCGTTGTTCAGTGTCAGTGTCGGGGGCGGGTTCCCCGTCAGCACCTTTACATCGGACCGGCTCGGCATGCAGACCGGCCGGAGATTTTACGAAATCTACGCGACCGTTTATGATTGGTATCATGTGGGCGGCAAGCTCTACTACACCCAGGAGCTGGATCAAAATTTTTCCGCGCGGCGGGCCGTCGGCTTCAACGGCTACTGGACCAGGGACACGGTGAATCTCTCGGCCATCATGGATTACGACATTGATTTTGCCCGGCTCAATGATCTGTCGCTGGGGGCGGACCACACGTGGGGCCCCGTCCACTATTCGGTCGGGGCCGAATACCGGAAAAATCCGCTGCTCGACGCCTCCTCGGCCCGCTTGGATCCGAATGCGTGCGGGTTGGAAGCGCCGGGCACCCCCCTGGGCGATTTGGGGCAGTACCCCCGAAGCGCCATTCAATCCTGCGCCCTGAAGAACACCGCCGACATGCTGGAGTTCCGGGGGAGCGTGTCGGTTGAATTCTCAAAAGTGTGGCGCGGGGAACTGCGGTATGCGCACTTGACGGGGACCATGGTCAATTTCACCACCACCGGCGGGGTGACGACGGTCGGGCAGATCGATCGGCGATCGGACCGGGCGTCGCTGTTTGTCTCCGAACGGAATGGTCTGCATTTGGCGGAGATGTGGACGCTGCTGCTGCTGGCGGAGCCGGCGACCGAATATCAAACGTTCTCGCTCTACACGACGCTGTCGCGGTCCTGGGGGGAGCGTCTGCAGGGCGCCCTGCGGTTTCGGGCGGACCAGTACAATTATAAAACGATCAACGTGCGGACCTCCCGGCTGGCTCCAGGATTTGTGCTGACCTATACCCTGCCGAGCGGGGTCAGCGCGAATCTGGAAACGGATTATGCCATTGAAGGCAGCGGCGTCACCAGCGACAGCGTGCAAGCACGGGCGACGCTGACGATTCCATTCTGAGCGGGAACCCTTCACACGGAGGCATGGCGATGAAAGTCATGGAGCGAGAGCAGATGAGAGTGCCAATCAGGGCGGCCGGAGCGCCATCGGTCATGGTCACCGGAACGGTCAACGGCGCCCTGAGCCGTCCGGGCGCGTCCGAGACGGCCGTCAAATGGCTGTTGCTGATTGCGGGGTGCGCGATCGCGCTCTATCTGCCCGTTCATTTTACGCGCCATCCCTATCGGGTGAACGCCTTCATCCCCAATCTCCTGGGGGTGGTGGGCGGCGGCATGATGCTGTGCGGGGCCCTGTTTTATATCCTGCGCAAGCGGGTCAGGGCGATGAAAAATCTCGGTCACATGAAATATTGGCTCAACGCCCATATTATGTTCTGTCTGTACGGCCCCCTCCTGGTGCTCTACCACAGCGGCCTGTCGGTCAAGGCGCTCAACTCCGGCGTGGCGCTCTACACGATGCTCGTGGTGCTCTTCAGCGGTGTGGCCGGCCGCTATATTTATCGTCATTTCCAACTGACCCTGTCGGGGGAGCGGGCCAGCCTCAAGGAAATGCGCGGGGAGGTCGACGGTTTGATCCAGGAGGTGACAGCGCGGTTTCCGGACGCGGGCGCCATGGTGCAGGAGGCGGCCGGATTGTTCGCTCCGAAGCCCCGTCAACAGCCCGTCGGTTCGCTGGAATCGTTGATCCTGATGATCCGGTTGGACTGGTCCGCGCGGCGCCTCACGGCGAGGATCGGACGGCAACTTCGCAGCGGGGGGCGCGCCCTGCAGTCGCTGACGCAGCGGGATCGGCAGGCCATTGAAGACGGGTTGCGTCGGATGATCGGGCTGGAGAAAAACATCGCCGCGCTTGAGGCGACCACGAAACTCTTCTCGCTGTGGCACGCCCTGCACGTGCCCCTGATCTGGATTCTGGTGGTGACGGTGATCCTGCACATGGTGGCGATTTCCCTCCTGTAGCCGATGAGGCCGGCCGTTTGTC
>JACQCE010000027.1 GCA_016201765.1 Nitrospirota bacterium | reverse complement strand
TCCTGCGCATAGTTTGGAAACGGCATGGAAATCGGATGGTCATCCCGCAGGTCCCTCGTCAGATACCGTATTGTGGCGTCATGAGCGCCGCCGATGCCGCCGTAGGCGCCCGACAGCCGATTGTGGCATTTCCCGCAGGTATCGCTGCCGATGGAGCCCTCCGCATTCAGCCGGTAGTGCGTCCCGGAATCGCTCCATTCATGAAATTTCGGCTTGTTGACCACGGCGTCAACCGCCACGGTTCCATCATGACAGGACAGGCAGGCCAGTGAAATGCCGTCGGGCCCGTTGGAGTAGGCGTTCGGCTCCGCGTGTGAATCAAGGTGAATGCTGTTGTAGACCCGATACTCGGCCGGGGCGTGGCCGTTTCCGTTGCCGCCCAGGCTGCCCGGCATCTGCCGGTTCCACATCGGCGCAACGGTGCTGCCGTTATGGGGAGTGTGGCAATAAATGCAGGCTTCCCGGTAATCGTTGAAGGTCGCGCCGGTCATGGGCCCTGTTTCCGTTCCATAGCCGCGCATGTTGAAAAAGCTCAAATCGTGACGGGAACCAAGGATGGAAGAGCCCCCTCGAGCGGTGACGGCCATCAAGACCACCCCTGCGCAGACGACGACGGCGACGATCGCAGCCGACTGTAACGTGCGACGGGGATGGTGCGCCCTCCGCCCCATGGGCCTGCCTCCTCCCGGTTCTGTCTGCTCAGATGGATCCGCAGCCTGCGTCATCAGTATAAAGAACGCGAGGGTCTTGTCAAGAAACGCAGACCGACTTTCTACAAGGTGTTATAGATAGCAACTTGGTCGGATGAAGTCAAGCAAAAATCGCGTCTTAGACGATCAACTCCCCAATATTTTTCACCCGTTGGGGACACGGCTCAAGGCCGTTTACCCCTCAAAATGCTGGGCGCCTTGCACCGGCTTGAACTCGACCACGCCCCCTTTTTGACCCAGCCAGATCGTGCCGGTCGGGGCGGCGGCAATGGCGTAGACGTCATCGCCAAGGAGACCGTCGGCCTTGGTCCAACTCTTCCACTGCTGCGCGGGGGGCGCCGCAGGATTAAACCGCGACAGCCCATGATTGGTCCCCAGCCAAAAAACGCCGTGTTCATCGATTTCAATCGCGTAGACAATATTGCCGGCCAGGCCGTCCTGCTTGGCGTAATTCCGCCACCGGCCGGCCCCCGCCTTCGCATCGAAATCGAACCGGGACAGCCCTCCGCCCCACGTCCCGATCCATTTCACCCCATTGGGATCGATCGCAATGGAAAAGATGTAATTCTCGTTATAGGTTTCATTTCCCTTGTCATCCAGCACGCTCAGGTCATGCCGGGTCGGATAATTTTTGTCGTTCGTCATCGTGCCCATTCCGGTGTTTTTGCTCTTCTTCAACGCCAGGGCGTTGGGCGCCCCCAGGCCGTCCTCATGCCGCCAGGTTCGCCACTGCTTGCCGGCCGGCGACGCCGGATCAAACCGGCTGATGCCCGCTTCCGTCCCAAACCAGACCGATTGATCGCGATCGACCGCCACCGCATAGACCCATCGATTGGCCAGGCCGTCCTTCTCATTGTAATTGGTAAACTGTTTTCCCTCCGGCGCCTGCGGATCGTACCGGCTCACTCCGTCCCACGTCCCCACCCACATGGCGCCATCGGCGCTGAAATCGATGTCGTAGATCCAAAAGTCGGCCAATCCATGGGTCGGAAGGAAATTGACCCACTGCCGTTCGGCCGTCGCAGCGGGATCGTACCGCACCAACCCGCCGTTGTTCGTGCCAAACCACTTCACCTTGTTGCGGGCATCGACATTGATGGTGAAAATATAATCGCTGGCCATCCGATTGGCCACGCTGGCGCGGGTATACGTCTGGATCAGATCGCCGTTCTTGTGATCGACGGCCAGGATGCCGCGCGAGGTGCCCACCCACAGGGTGTCTCCTTCCACTTTCAGCGCCCGGACATAGGTGCCGATCCCGGTTTCAAACGACGAATAGGCGACATAATTCACCGAGGGCGTCGCCACCTGGCGCAGTTCCAGTCTGGAAGAGGACGCGGCATCGGGTTTGCACCCAACGGCCGCCGCCAGCAGGACGCACACCGCAGACAACCACAATCGTCCCAGGCCGATTCTCTTTTGGATGGCCGCTTCCCGGCCACCGGCACACCAGTGTAAACGCACCATCGTCATGGAAGAAACAATGTAAAGAATTCCTTCGCGGCAAGTCAACCGTACGGAGAAGGTCGTGGCTGGATGAGAAGGTGGCTAGATGGTTAGGTGGCTAGGAAATGCGACCAAGACGGTTTCCCTGGCTACCCAGCCACCTCATTACCTAACACTACCCACCTTTTATAACCCATTGACAATTTTGTCGGCCTATGTTACGAACATCCACGTTTTTGAGGAATGTTTGGGGGGGAGTTTTTCCTTCCCCGGGGCATGAAAGAACACGGCAGGGGGATGTGGCGGCGTCCTATGCGGAAGTTGTGGCTGGCACTGGGGCTGATTATCGGGTTGGGAGGGGCGGGGCTGCTGGTCTCCTCCGGCCCCACCATCGCGGGCTTCTACGCCGACATGGTGCTTAATAGTAAAGCTGAAAAACGGGGCATGCCCCCCGTCGTCTTCCCCCACTGGCTTCACCGCATCGAGTTCAAATGCAAGGTGTGTCACCCCGCCATTTTTGAAATGCGGTCCGGCTCGAATGATATCGACATGAGCAAGATCATCAGCGGCCAGTTTTGCGGCAAGTGCCACAATGGGACGATTTCATGGAAACCCGTCCAGTGCGCCCGGTGCCATTCCGGCCAACCCGGTTTGACAACCGGCCCCCTCCTTGGGGTGAAGTGATCATGCGCCGCCGACCGCTCCGAAGCGCGGTGACCATCGCCGGCCTCATGCTGCTGATCGGCGCCGGCCTGTATGCCTGCACCTTCTTTCAAACCAAGCCGCCCGCCGCCGGCAATCAGAAACCCGCGTCACCGCCCCCGGCCGTCGCCGCCCCTGTGACCTCATCGGTCGGCGGCGCGCAGACCGGCGATGATTACGAAGACCCCACCACCCTGCCCGAACCGGGCCCCCCCTATGCCAAGGAAAACCGGGATCCCAATGTCATCATGAAAAATTTTCCCGTTGACTCCGAGGGGAACATCGACTGGGTGAAGGCGTTCAAGGACAATATCGTCCATCCCCATGAGTCGTTGGATCTGAACAAACCGCCCACGCCGCCGTTTAATTTCGACATTGAAATTCCGGCGGTCGGCGCCATGCCCAACGTCATCTTTCCCCATTTTCCGCATACCTACTGGCTCGACTGCGGCAATTGTCATCCCAGCATTTTCGTCATGAAACGGGGCGCCAATCCCATCTCCATGGTCAAGATTGTGAACGGCGAGTTCTGCGGCCGTTGCCACGGCCGGGTCGCCTTTCCCATCTCCAACTGCACCCGCTGCCACGTCAAACCCAAGCAGTAGTCCCCTTCATCAGTCATGAAACTTGTTGCCGCAGGCTCGCTGCTTCTGATCGGCCTGGCGTTGTTCTCCTGCCATCGAAGCACCCGGACCGCGGGGCCGGAAATCGTTCCGGCGACGGCCGCGTCCGGACCGATCGTCTGGCGCCATTTTTCAACCGCCAACGATCCGGTCAAAACCATGACCATGGACGGATCCAATCTCTGGATGGGGACGTCGAAGGGCTTGATCCGGTTTAACACGGCAAACGGCGAATTCCAGACCTACAGCCCCCAAAGCACCGAAGGCGGCATCGTCAGCAAGGGGATTTATGTGATCCGGGTCGACCCGAAAGGCAATAAATGGGTCGGCACCTATGGCGGCGGCCTGTCGAAATTCGACGGCACGACATGGACCCGCTACACCAGCTCGGACGGACTGGGTGACAACTGGATCTATGATCTCTTATTTGATCAATCCGGCACCATGTGGGTCGCCACCTGGAGCGGGGTCAGCGTCTTCGACGGCACGCGGTTTAAGACCTACACGGTCAAGGATGGTCTCGCGGACAAATGGGTCTACTCCATGGTGCTGGACCGGGACGGCATCTTCTGGTTCGGGACGGAAGCGGGCGTCAGTCGATTCGATCGAAAGAGCTGGACCACCTACACTCACAAGGACGGCGTCGGCGCAGACGTCAAGCCCGATGCCGAGGCGGCCCAGTTCCCCTCCGGCACCACCCCGCCAGGGGCCAGCGGAGGGGAAGGAGGCGGCGCGTATAATTACGGCTCCGAGTCCGCCGCCCACCACCACATGAGTCTCGAAAAGCAAAACATGGGGCCCAACCCCAACTTCATCATCTCATCACTGGTGGACGCCAAAAACCAGAAATGGTTCGGGACTTGGGGCGCCGGGCTGACCCGCTACGACGGCAAAACCTGGACGACGTTTACCAAGGAGCAGGGGCTCGGCGGCAACTTCGTGCTCAGACTGACAATGGATTCCGAGGGGCGCGTCTGGGCCGGCACCGATGGCGGCGCCAGCTGGTTCGACGGGCAGCGCTGGCACACCATCGGAACGGCCGACGGACTTCCTGATAATTACGTCTTCTCCGTCCTGTTCGATGATCGGGGCCACCGGTGGTTCGGCACGCTCAAGGGATTGAGCGTCTTCCGGGGCACGCTGCCTGGCTAAGGTTTCGTCTTCGTTCCCGCCCGGCCGACGCCCACATACTGAAAGCCCAGCGCAATCAGCCGGTCGGGATCGTAGACGTTGCGGAGATCGAGGAAGTTGGGCTGGCGCATCACGCCCTTCAGTTTTTCCAATTCAAGATTGCGGAACTGATTCCATTCAGTCGCCAGCACGACCGCATCGCTGCCTCGGGCCGCGTCATAGGCATCCTGCGCATAGACGATCGACTGGCCGGTCAGCACCGCCCTGGCGTCGGTCATCGCCTCCGGATCGTAGACCCGCACCTGGGCGCCCTCCTTGGCCAACTGGCTGACGATCCAGAGCGCCGGCGATTCGCGCAGATCATTGGTGTTGGGTTTGAACGCCAGCCCCAGTACGGCGATCGTTTTGCCCTTGAGGGGGCCGACGAGCGACCGGATCTTCCCCATCATCCGCTCCCGTTGCGCCTGATTGGCCGCGACGACGCCCGACAGCACGCGAAGCTCCACCTGCTGGGCCTCCGCCATCTTGACCAGCGCCTGGCTGTCCTTGGGCAGACAGGAACCGCCGAACCCCGGTCCGGGGTGAAGAAATTTTGACCCGATCCGGCCGTCCAATCCCATCCCCTTCGCCACCTGATGGATGTCCACGCCGAGCGGCTCGCACAAATTGGCCAGCTCGTTGATGAAACTGATCTTCGTCGCCAGAAACGCGTTGGAGGCGTATTTGATCATCTCCGCCGTCGCGATGTTGGTCAACAGAATCGGCGTCTCGATCAGGTAGAGGGGCCGGTAGAGATCTTTGAGAATCGCAATGGCCTGGGGGCTCTCGGCGCCGATGACGACGCGGTTGGGCCGGAAGAAATCCTCCACCGCCGAGCCTTCGCGCAGAAATTCCGGATTCGAGGCAATATCAAACGACACCCCCTCCGGCTTGTGTTTGCTGATGATCTGCCGCAGCCGCTCGCCCGTGCCGACCGGCACGGTGCTCTTCGTCACCACCACCTTGTAGCCGTTCAGGTGCGCGGCGATCTCCTTCCCCACCGCTTCGACAGCGGACAGATCGGCGCTCCCGTCGCCGCGCGGCGGCGTGCCCACGGCGATAAAAACCGCCAGCGACGTTTCGACCGCCTTGCCGAGATCGGTGGTAAAAACCAGCCGGCCGTCCCGGAAATTCTTCTGGACCAGTTCGCCCAGCCCAGGCTCGTACAGGTGCATCTTCCCCTGCTTGAGCGCTTCAATGCGCGAGGCGTCCTTGTCGACACAGGTGACCTGGTGGCCGAATTCCGCAAAACAGGCGCCGCTGACCAGTCCCACGTAGCCGGCGCCGATCATCGATAGATGCATAAGCTCCTCAGTGCGTTCACAGTTAACAGTTGAAGAACCCCGCCCTTATAGGCGGGGATTCTTCGACCCGAGTGGAAAATGACCTATTCTGATTCGCTCGCTCACCCCGCCCTTGCAGGCGGGGACTCCGCTCGCTGTCCGGGTTCACGGTTCACAGCAACAACTTCTACTGTTGACGACGAACCGATACAACGGCGGCCAGTATAGCAAAAATCGTCAACAGTTTCATAGCGAATGCTCTGGAGCATGGCCGTGAACTGTGAACCAACTGTGCTAAGATACCGCCCCGTGGCACCTGGAACCCTGTATCTGATCAGCACGCCGATCGGCAATCTGGAGGATCTCACGCTGCGCGCCAAGCGGCTGCTGGCCGAAGTCGATCTGATCGCGGCCGAGGACACCCGCCACACCCAACAACTGCTGGCCCGCTATGACATTCACACGCCGCTGACCAGTTATCATGACCACAATAAGGAAGAAAAAACCCCCGTCCTGATCGAGCGGCTGCGACAGGGACAGCAGATGGCCCTGGTCTCCGACGCCGGCACGCCGACGATCTCCGACCCCGGCTACTATCTGATCAACGGTTGCATCACCGCCGGGATTCCCGTCACTCCCGTCCCCGGGCCATCGGCCGCGCTGGCGGCGCTGGCGGCGTCAGGGCTCCCGACCGATGCCTTTCTCTTCGCCGGTTTTCTCCCGAGAAAACCCGGCGCCAGGCAGAAACGGCTCGACGCGCTCGCCCCGCTCCGCGAGACGCTGATCGTGTTCGAGTCACCCCATCGCCTCCTGAAATTGCTGGACGAACTGCACGCCCGCCTAGGCGACCGGCGGGTGGCCGTTTGCCGGGAGCTGACCAAGCTGCACGAAGAGATCATCCGGGGGCGATTGAGCGAAGTGGTGGAGCGATTGAAGGGAAAAACCGTGAAGGGTGAAATTACGATCGTGCTTGAGGGGAACCGCTAAAAAGGGGACAGGCTACTTTTTCTACATCATCCGACATGACCATGGATGAAAAAGTAGCCTGTCCCCTTTTTATTCACCGCACTTCCGGATCGTCACGCGGTAGTGTTTGCCCTGATATGGCTCGATTTTCAACACCTGGTGGCCTTCGTCCGTGACGCTGCGGGGGACATTCTTGACCGGCTCTCCCTCGTCGATCGTCACGCGCAGGACCTGGCCGTCGGTCATCTCTTCGAGCTTGAGCTTGGTCTTGACGTAGTTATAGGGACAGACCACACCTTTGAGGTCGAGCTCTTCGTCGATCTTGATTTCAGTCTCGCGTGTCACAGGCCTGCCCAGTATACCCGATGCCATTCCCTTGCTCAAGTGAGACATATCCAGAGCTGATCGTGCTGAAGGTGCGCATGGGAGAGCCGCATGACGTATCGGACGCCGAGGAACTTCAAAAGCGCCACCCGTGATCAGCTTGACCGTCAACGGCTGACGACCATGGCCAAACGGGTGCAGATCGAATGCTTAATCAACTGCTCAAAAAAGGAGCCCCACAAACAATGCCCACCGGTAAAAAATTGAGGGCGGATTTATTACTCCCCGTTACATAAAATAAGCATCACTCCAACAATAACCAGCATCCAGGTCAAAAGGGACTACAACTCTCCCTCATCTGGCCCGAGTTGTAAACGTGTCATCGACCCCATAGGTGGTCCCGGTACTGTTTTGTCCGACGATCCGGTAATGGTATGTGGAGCCCTCAGTCAGGTGCTTGATATCGATCCTGATTTTCCGGTCAATCGAACCAGAGATCGCCTTCGTTCTGGTCGTAACCCCATACGAGGTATCCGGCCCATACTCAAACCAGACGTCGCCTGTCTCTCCATTGGGATTTGCCTCTCCATTCAGTGTCACACTATGATTTCGAATCCTAGTTGCCGCCCCGGTGCGCACGACGGGCGGGGCAGGGAGATTGTCCTGATCGGGGGATCGATCGTAGACAAATACATCTCTCCCAAGAAACGTCCCCCATGAATCATTCGTATCACCTGCAACAAAATTAGAGGAATAAGAGTCAAACGCGATATAGCGACCATTGGCACTGATCGCCGGA
>JACQCE010000076.1 GCA_016201765.1 Nitrospirota bacterium | reverse complement strand
CCGGGAATCGTTCATCATCGGCGACGTGGCGAAGACCGGATTGAACGGCCTGAACACGAAATTCATGACGGTCGATCTCTGGCGCGATCCCTTTTGCTCCGGCTGCAGCTATCGCCCGATCTGCGGCGGCGGCTGCCGGGGGAGCTCGGTCACCCAGTCGAACGACTTTCATGCCGTGGCCTGCGAGAAACCCTATTTTGAAAACGTGGCGATCGAGCTCGTCAAGCGGGAGTCTCTGAAAAACGTGGTACGTAGCCTAGCTGGAACAAAACACTGTCCACAGAGGGGATTGCCCTGGCAATCCCCTCTGTGTTGACAGGATCGGAGAAACTTTCTATGCTGGGGCGGTGCCGAATCGAAGAGGAGCGGTGGTCTTCTTGCTGATTGGTCTTTTGCTGTCCTCTTCTTCCTGCCGCCACTCCCAATCAACCTCGCCGGATACAGCGCAGTCGTTGACCATTGCAACGTATCAGCCCTTGTCGCCGTACAATCCCCTTGAGTCAGTTACAACACTGTCTGCACGGTTGACCGAATTGGTTTTCGACAGCCTGGTCAGATTTGACGATAAGCTTGAGATCAAGCCCCATCTGGCCGCTTCATGGGAACTTTCCGGTGATCAACGCACCTGGACCTTGCATCTCCGACAGGGTGTGACATTCCACGACGGCGTTGAATTGACCGGCGAGGATGTCAAATTTACACTGAACCAACTCAGAAAACCCGGGTTGGAAACCACCTATTCATACACCATCAATGAGATCGAGGAGATCACCGTGCAAGATCGGTATACGGTTCAGATTCGACTCAAAAGTGTCGTGGCGACATTTCTGAGCGATCTCGTCATCGGCATCCTCCCCAAACATCTATTGGAGGGCAAAAAGTTCGGCGACTCCGGCTTTGGCTTTCACCCGATTGGCACCGGACCGTTTAAAGTTGTCAGCGGGTCTGAAACAGGGAGTGTCTTGCAGGCCAATGAGCACTACTTTCTCGGCCCACCGCAATTGGACCGGTTGGCTGTCAAAGTCTATCCCAGTCAGGAATCGGCCTGGGTTGGGCTCACCCGAGGTGACAGTGATTTTTTCTGGTATCTGAGCCCGGCAGGTTTTCAGCGATTGCACCATATCCCAGGGTTTCAGTCCTATTCGGCGCTGAAGCCTTATTACTATCTTCTGGCATTCAATCTTCAAACTCCATTGTTTCGGGACCAGGCCGTTCGTCAGGCATTGAATTACGCCGTTGACAAGACAGCGATCGTCAACAAAATCCTCAAGGGACAGGGGCAGGTCGCGGCCGGGACGGTCTATCCCGGTTCGTGGGGTTATGATGCCACGCTCCAAGCCTACCCCTATGATCCTCAACAGGCGCTGGCGCTGCTGGAAACAGCCGGTTGGCGCCGTCATGACGGCGATCATTTCCTGGTTAAAAACGGCCGGCGTTTTGAGTTTACGGTCTATTCCAACGTTGGCGACGATCTGAAAAAACGGGCGTTGTTGCTGGTTCAACAACAACTTTTTGATCTTGGCATTCAAATGAATGTGTCGCTGCTCGATGCCGCTCAAATCGATTTCCTTTTCCAAAAGCGATTTGAGGCGCACTTTCCGGAGATCGATGCCGGCAGGGACCCCGATGTCAATTACAAGTTCTGGCATTCCTCTCAGATTCATGGGGGATTCAATGTGGGGTCGTATCGCAATGTCGCGATTGACCGATTGCTCGAGGCGGGCCGCCGGACGTTTGACCGGGATGAGCGAAAAGCGATCTACGCCCGGTTTCAGCGTGAGCTCCATGATGACCCTCCGGGGATTTTCCTATTTTGGACCGACTATCTCGTTGGCGTCAATGAACGGTTCAAAGGCGTGAGAATCAGTCCTGCCGGGCCGTTTGCCACTATTCTCGAATGGCACGTTGACGACGGCCAGCAGAGCCGATCATGAAGCGGATTTCGACCAAACTGATCGCCCTGCTCCTCGTTGCGGCGTTTCTGCCGTTGACGCTCTTCGGCATCCTGTCGATCTGGACGGCCAGAACCGCCGCCTTCCGTGAGGTGAATCAGGGCCATCTCGCCGTGGCCCAGCGGGCGGCCGACCAGATTCAATCCTATGTCGCGGACCGGGTGGCCATCCTCCAGGCGCTGGCCCAGCATCTGGGGCAGACCGACCTGCAACCGTGGCAGAAGGAACGGGTCAGGTGACCGGCGTCCTGATCGGCGAGGTCAATCTGATTGCGATGTGGGAACTGGTCGATTCGATCCGCATCGGCCGGGAAGGGTATGCCTTTGTGGTGTCGGAGACGGGCCAATTGCTGGCGCATGGGCGCGGCGCGCAGAAACCGAAGGTTTTGCAGCAGGCCGATTTGTCCTCCCTGGCGGTTGTCCAGGCCGTGCGTCAGGGCCGTTCACAAACGGTCGTCTACTACGGGGCCGCCGATGGCGAGACGCCGGTTGAAATGATCGGGGTGTCGGCGCCGATCACCGGGCTGGGCTGGGGGTTGATCATCGAGCAACCGACCCGGGAAGCCTATGCACAGGCCAGTACCATGACGGTTGAGCTGGCCGGCTTGATCGGGGTCTTCCTGCTGCTGGCGGTTGGGATCGGGTACCTGGGGGGGAAACAATATATCGTGGAACCGATCCGGCAGCTCATGCAGGCCACCGACCGGGTGGCGGCCGGGAATTTGACCGAAACGGTCAAGATCCTGACCCATGATGAATTTCAGGCATTGGGGGAGGCCTTTAATCAGATGACGGCCAGACTGGCGGGGCTCCAGGAGCGGATTCGGCGGGATGAGCGGGCCGTGGTATTCGGCAAAATTGCGGCCGGATTGGCCCATGATCTGAGACACCCCATTCTCAATATCGAAAACAACAGCCGGCTGCTGCAGCGGCGGTTTGATGAGGAGGCGCGGGACCGGTTCGTCAAAATCGTGGCGCGTGAGCTGGCCGAGATCAAGCGGTTTCTCGACGATCTTCGCGATCTGACCCGGCCGACGCCGCTGACCATGGTCGCGCTGGACCTTCGGCGTGAGCTGGCGGAGCTGGCCGAGCTGTTCCAGGAAGAGGCCGAACGGCAGCGGGTGAAGATCCTGTGCCAGGTGGAAGGCGACGGCGGGGCCCCCGTCTTCGTCCGGGGGGACAAATTCGCCATCGGCCGCGTGTTGAAGAACCTGATCCGCAACGCCCTGGACGCCATGGCCGAGGGCGGGACGCTTGGAATCCGGGTCAGCCCCCCCGGGCAGCCGCTCACCGAAGGACAAGATCTTGTCCTTGTAGTCGTGACCGACACCGGCCATGGGATCCCCCCGGAACGGCTTCCTTCGCTGTTTGAGGACTATTTCACCACCAAGCGAAAGGGATTGGGGCTCGGCCTGGCCGTGACGAAAAAAATCGTTGAAGAACTAGGGGGTACGATCTCAGTCAGCAGCACCGTGGGGCGCGGTTCGACCTTCACCCTCTCCTTGAAAGCTGCGGGAAAAGCCGCCGAAACACGCCCGCCGATCTGAACGGCTCTGTCCTTACAGCGGCTTGGCACGCTCCTTGCCTCTCATAGTCATGCCATATGTGACATTCCAAACCGGGACCGGACGTCAAACAGCGCAGGCGGCGCAGGTCGACCGCCCGGCCGTGAAAGGAGGCATCCCATGTTTACGACATTTATCAAGGCCGAGCGGATTGCATTCAACAACGCCACCTACCAGGTCCGATATTTTAAACACCAGAATTGGGAAGGCGTGACGAGCTACAGCCTTGAAGTCCAGTTGCATCCGGACGATACGCTGGTCATCGATGCCCCCTCCATTGAGCGGCTTCGCCAGAAGTTTCGCGACATTCTGCCCGCTGCCCTCTACAGCCGGATGGTCGTGGCGATGAGATAACGCCCTCCGAGGAGCGGCCGTGCGAACGAAGAGCAAAATTCTGATCGTGGATGATGAGGCGCAACTGGCCAAGTTATTCAAATTTTATCTGGAGAAAAATACCGACTACGAAATCTTCACGGCCAACAGCGGGAAGGCGGCCATCGAGATGGTGACACAACACAAACCGGATCTGGTCCTGCTGGACATCATGATGCCGGATATGAACGGCCTGGAGTGCCTGAAGCGGATCAAGTCGATCGCGCCGGCTCTTCCGGTGACGATGGTCACGGCGCTCTGGGAGGAAGAGACGGGGCAACGCGCCTTGCAAGCCGGCGCCTATGACTACATCACCAAACCCGTCGATCTCAACTACCTGAAAATGGCGCTGCAGGTCAAAGTGTTCCAGTGATCGAGCCCGCAGAGGGACACAGCCCTCTGCGACGCGTCCTGATTCATCACCGTTTCAGCAGGCCAGTCTTCTGTTTTCGGTCTTGATTCCTGAGGCCGCCTTTGGTTTGACTCTTCAGGCCGCTTGAGATTTTGACTCCTCAGGCCTCACCTGCAGCGTCATCAGTTCCGTCCGGCGAAGAATCGTGAGCACGGCCGCCTGCCCGACTTCCTTGTCGGTCAGGAGCCGGTGGAGGTCGTCAATGCCGGAGACGACCCGATCGTCGTACCGGATGATCAGGTCGCCCTCCAGCAATCCGGCCCGCCGCGCCGGGCTGTCCGGCTCGACCGACACGATCAGCACGCCCGTCTCGACCGGTAGGTTGTGAAACCGGACTACACGCCGGTGGAGCGGGACATTCTGGCCGGCGACGCCGATGTAGCCCCGCCGGATCCTGCCGTCCCTGATCAGCCGGCCCGCGACGAACTTGGCCGTGTCGATCCCGATCGCAAAGCAGATGCCCTGCGCGCCCATGATGACGGCCGTGTTCACGCCGATGACGGCGCCGCGCGAATCGACCAGCGGGCCGCCGGAGTTGCCAGGATTGAGCGCCGCGTCCGTCTGGATCACGTCATCGATCAGCCGGCCTGACCGGGAGCGGAGCGACCGGCCGAGCGCGCTCACGACGCCGGCCGTCACCGTGGCCTGAAAACCGTAGGGGTTGCCGATGGCGATCGCCAACTGGCCCGGGCGGACCGATTTGGAATCGCCCAACCGGGCCGGGACCAGATTCGGGGCCGAGATCCTGAGAACGGCCAGATCCGTGGCCGGATCGTCCCCGATCAGATCGGCCGCATACCGCCGGCCGTCCGGGAGCGCCACATCGATCTCCGCGGCGCCGTGCACCACGTGGCTGTTCGTCAGGATGAGGCCGTCTTTCGTGAAGATGAACCCGGAGCCCGAGCCCTGCGCCTCACGCGGCCGGCGCGGATCGGTCAACGCCCGTCCCCTCGGCGCGTGATGCACCTCGATATTGACGACGGATGGGCCGACGGCCTCGGCCGCCGCGATCACCGCTCGCGAATAGGCGTCGAGGAGATGGTCATCGGAACGCGACGGGGGAACGGGTGACGGCCTCTCAGTGGTCTCAAGGCCGTTGTTCGATTCGTGTTCGGAAAGCCATGCCAGCGCGTGCGTCATGGGACACCTTCCTTCTTCAACGGTGTCTTTCTAGTATAAGCCCCGCCCCAGTTCATGTGTCAAGGTGCCTGAATCACAGGTAGTGGGTCAGTTTCACCGCAACCGGCTCAAAAATAGGGACACGTCCCAATTTCCTCGTGCGACGCACGGCACGCAACGAAATTGGGACGTGTCCCCATTTTTGCCACGGTGGAATCCAGCAAACTGACCCACCACCGAATCACACCCCCACCAATCTTCTTGCGTGCCGCGTCAAACCCCGCTATGCTGGCCTGTGATGACCGCGGAAACGATGATGCCGCTTGATCTGACCGCAACCTGGGCCGGCCTGCTGTCGCTCGCCGTGTTCATCCTGGCCTATGCGCTGGTCATCGGCGAGGAGTTCCTCCACCTTCGCAAATCGAAATCGGTCATCGTGGCCGCCGGCGTGATTTGGGTGCTGGTCGCCCTCGCCTATGCGTCCCATGGCGATACGACAACTGCCGCCGCAGCCGTACGGCACAATCTGTTGGAGTATGCCGAGCTGCTGCTGTTCCTCTTGGCCGCCATGACCTATGTCAACACCATGGACGAACGGAACGTGTTCAATGCGCTCCGCTCCCGGCTCGTTTCCTCCGGCTATTCCCTCCCGTCGATCTTCTGGATGACCGGACTGCTGGCCTTTTTCATCTCGCCGTTGGCCGACAACCTCACCACCGCGCTGGTCATGGCCGCCGTCGTGATGGCCGTCGGGATCGGCCGGCCGCGGTTCGTCACGCTGGCCTGCATCAACATTGTGGTGGCCGCCAATGCCGGCGGGGCGTTCAGCCCGTTTGGCGACATCACCACGCTGATGGTCTGGCAGGACGGGCGGGTCGGCTTTTTCGAATTCTTCGCCCTGTTCGTGCCGTCGGTGATCAACTGGCTGGTCCCGGCCGTCATCATGTCGTTTGCCGTTCCAAGAGAACAACCCCAGGCCGCGCAGGAAGCGATCGCCATCAAACCGGGCGGCGGCGTCATTGTCGGCCTCTTCCTACTGACGATCATCCTGACGGTCTCGATGCACCACTTCTTTCACCTGCCGCCGGCGCTGGGAATGATGACAGGGCTCGGCGTCTTGAAGCTGTACGGGTTTTTCATCCGGCGCGGTGAACTCAACCAGACCACGCCCGGGGAACCGGATGAGGTCCTGGGGCTTGAATTGAACGACGAGGCGCGGCGGAAGATTCGAGAGCACATGAAGCCCAGGGTTCGGCCCTTCGACATCTTCATCAGCATGAAGCGGGTCGAGTGGGACACCTTGATGTTCTTTTACGGCGTGGTGTTGTGTGTCGGGGGACTCCATGCCTTTGGGTACCTGGCCATCTTCTCGGCATCACTCTATGGCGGGCTGGGGCCGACCTGGGCGAACGTGCTCATCGGCATCCTCTCGGCCGTGGTGGACAACATCCCGCTGATGTTTGCCGTTCTAACCATGCAGCCCGAGATGCCGCATGGACAGTGGTTGCTGATCACGCTGACCGCCGGCGTCGGGGGATCATTGCTGTCCATCGGCTCTGCCGCCGGCGTCGCGCTGATGGGCCAAGCGCGGGGCATGTATACCTTTTTCGAGCATCTGAAATGGGCCTGGGCGATCGCGCTGGGCTATGCGGCCTCCATCCTGGCGCACCTCTGGATCAACGCAAGATTGATGTAAGCGGATATCGAAGGCAGGGGCGAAATGTCATAAATGGATCCAATCCTCCCCGGGATGGTCAAGGGAAAGAAAGAGCAACAGATAATCCCTCAGGTGGCGCGTCAGCAGAAAATTCTGGCGGATATGTTCCCGGCCGTTTTCGCCGAGCCGCCTCGCGTACTCCGGATCGCGCAATAACTGCCGGATCCAATACGCCGCGCCGTCGATCGAGTGGACCAGGATGCCGGAATGCTGGTGGGTGATCTGGAGGGGAATCCCGCCCACGGCGGACGCGATCACGGGTTTGCCCTTCCACAGCGCTTCGGCCACGGTCAGGCCAAAACCCTCCCTCAACGATTTTTGAAGAATCACACTGGAGGCCCGTTGGATGGCGTTGATCTCCACGTGGCTCGTGGGCGGCAGCGACAGGATCAGGATGTCCGGATCGTCCTGGGCCAGCTCCCGAACCTCGGCCAGCACCTGGGCGCCTTCCGGGTCGTCATCGGCCGACCCGCCAACGAGCAGCAGCCTGGCATTCACATAGGGTTTTGCCATCTGAAACGCTTCGATCACCCCCAGCGGATCCTTCAACCGGTCGAAGCGGGAGACCTGTGTGACCAGCGGTTTGTCCGTGGGAATGCCAAGACGATCCAGAACAGCCGTCACCTCCGTCCGGTCGAGTTCCCTGTTCTTGTCGCTCAACGGATCAATCGACGGGGAAATCAGCACCTGGGGAATGGACAGTTGCCGAGCGAAGGCGGGAGCCGAAAAGACGCACGCGTCGTACCGTTCAACATACGGCTTAAAAAAATCCCAGACCTGTGGATGGGGCCGGGATACATCGATATGGCAACGCCAGATCCAATGGTTGTTCGAGTCCCGCCTTTTTTTCACCAATGCCGCCGGTTGCGGGTCGTGAATAAACACGATCTGGGCGTCCAACCGCAGGCGGGCGAAGTTCTGCTCGATCGTCTCCTCATACACCTGATAATCCTCGGGCATCGCCTCCTGCGCATCGTCATGGAGCGCATTGTGAAATCGTTTGGTCGCGGCATAGAAGGCCTCGCCGCCCTTGATGACGTCCCATGTCGCCACCAGCCCCAACTCGCACAGGAGCGGGACCATGCGGTTCAGAATTTCAGCCACCCCGCCGCCGACCGCCGTGGAGTTGACGTGCAGGACGGACTTTCCTTCCAGATACCGGGCGAGCGTGCGCAGCTCCTCCAGCGTCTGCGCCCCGACAACGTCCCGGTAGGCTTCAAGCTTCGGCATGGGACAATTCCTGGAGCCTCCCCTCGATGAACCCGATCATCGTGGCGCGCAGCTCTTCCAGGGTGTGGCTGTACAGATCCAGTCCGGCCATCCGTCCGGCCAACTCGGTCTCATGCAGCGAGGTGTCCAGCCAATGGGAGAAATCGTTCGTCCCCAGGGGGGGACGGAGCATCGCCTCGAAGATATGCAGATAGAGGCTGGCGATGCCGACCTTGCTCAGGCAATCGCGGAACTCGACGAGATCATGGGCTTGATACTGGATGGGCACGGAAAATTGCACGGCGCTCATGAAGTGAAATTCCTTCCCTTCCGGCGCCTGACGAAGAATTCCGTCCTTTCCAAGATGCTGTTCAATCGTGGATACGAGCGCCCGCCGCAAGTCATTCAACGAATGAAACCGGACCGTGTCGATCGCCGCAAGCCGCTCCCCCAACCGCTCATCCTGGAGCATGTGCGTCGTCCAGTAGGCGAAATCGTTGGAGGGTTCCGGGACCAGATACTGGTGCTGTCGCAAAAATCGATGGGTGTGTTGATAGATCACCGGCTCCGATGCCGTTTTCAGGTAGTCGACCAGTTCGTTGAGATCCTTCGCCTTCCTGCCGGTCATCAGGGTCAGACACGACCGCGTGAAAAAGCGGAACGGCTCCGCGGCCCGCGGCATCAGGGACGGCATGGCTGAAGCTCCTGGATCAGGTTGCGGATACGGGCGGTTAATTCTTGAAAAAGCTCCTCATAGCGCGTCATCGGGCCGTCCAACGGGTCCGGAAGGTCCCACGTCAGGCGGGTCCGCGCCGGAATCGTATGCGGCGCCTCTCCGCAGGTCATATCCACGTGGCAGTCCCACTGAACGGCGGGAAGGGCGTCGAACCCCTTCGGGCGGGCCGTGGATATGGCCAGGCGATGTTGCCGTAGGATGTCGACCGCTTTCAAATCCACCTCAGCGGACGGCTGGGTGCCCGCGCTGGCGATCGTCCAGGAGTCGGGCGCAAGGCTCGTGCAGATCGCTTCCGCGATCCGGCTCCGGCAGGCGTTATGCAGGCAGACAAAGAGGATTGACGGCATCACATCGACCCGCTCTTCACGGTGGGGTGATGTCCCAACCGAATCTGGCTCAGCTCCCGCACGAGATTCGCGGTCCAACGATAGATATTGTGCTGTTTCAGGGTGTCGCGCATCCTCCGCATCCGGTCCTGCTGCTCATCGGCATCCATCTCCAACGCGTACCGGATCGCCTCCGCCATCTGTTCCGTATCGTAGGGATTGACCAGCAGGGCGTCCCGTAGCTCCCGGGAGGCCCCTGTAAATTGGCTGAGGATCAGGCTCCCCCGCTCATCGTCACGCGACGCGACATATTCCTTCGCCACCAGGTTCATCCCGTCATGCAGCGAGGTCACAAGACAGACATCGGCCGCCCGATAGAAGGGGGCAATCTCCTGATGACTGTGATGTTTCTTTAAAAAGACAATGGGCTTCCACTCCTTTGTCTTGAAGCGCCAGTTGATCCGGTCGGCCATCGCCTCGACCTCCCCGACCAGATCGTGGTACCGCGTGATCAGGGTGCGGCTTGGCGCGCCCAACTCGACAAACGTGAATTGGCCTTGATACTGAGGGTATTTTTCCAAAAAGCGTTCGATACCTCGAAACCGTTCCAGAATGCCTTTGGTGTAGTCGATACGATCCACTCCCACACCTAAATATTTGGTGGTCACCCCCAGCTCTCGCAGCAGGGTCTCCTTTTGAGCCCGTGATCCATTCTCAACGGACAGGTCATCAGATCGATCATGGAACGCGATGCTGATCGGGAAGGGCTTCACCAGCGTGGCGTGGCCCTCCCGTTCCACCGCAAAACGTTCCCAATCGATGCGCGATTCCAGCGTGCGGTCCACCGTTTCGAGGAAGTTATTGCAATGAAACTGGGTGTGGAATCCGATCAGGTCGGCGCCGAGCATGCCATACAGCAGCTCCCGTTGCCAGGGACAGATGCCGAATGATTCGGGATTGGGCCAGGGGATATGCCAGAAGATCGCCACGCGGGCATCCGGCCGCTGTTCCTTGATCAACCGGGGGAGCAAGGCAAAGTGATAGTCTTGAATCAACACACACGGGGCTTCCGTTCCCTCAAGTTCTTCCAATGCCGCCTGGGCGAACTTGGCATTGACGCTCTGGTAATGCGCCCAGTTCTCCGCCCGAAAGATGGGGCGGGTGTGCGCGATATGACAGAGCGGCCACAGCCCCTCATTGGCAAAGCCGTAATAATAGCCGGCTTCCTCCTCCCGGCTGAGCCAGACCCGCCTGAGCGTGTATCGAGGGTCCTCGGGCGGCACCCGAAGACGCGCCTGCGCATCCACCACGTCCATATCGGCTTCCCCGCTTCCGTGAGCGATCCACGTCCCGTCGCTGGCCCGGAGCACGGGCTCCAGCGCCGTAACCAACCCGCTGGCGGGAACGATGGCTTCCACACGGTTGCCTTTCCGGACATGCATGTAGGGTTCGCGATTGGAGATCACGAAAAGCGACTTTCCTTCGAGGCGTGAGCGCAGATTTTCTTTGAGGCGTTCAGGGGTCCAGACGGATTCCGCCGCTTCCCGAAGCCGGGCTTCCTCTTCTGCCGCCGCCCTGGCGACCCGGAGGTTTTTGGCCATCACGGTGATTTCACGGGTCAAGGGAGTAAAGAGATCCGCCTTTAAGAAGGACAGGGGTTCGCCGGCCTCGCCCGTACGCAGTTTCTTCATCCAGTCGGCGGCCTTTGCGATTGGGCCCACAATGCTCCAGCGCACCACGATGAGCGTGGTCAGCGACACCAACAGCGCATGGAGGAACAGTCGCATGAAGTTGTGGCGCCACATTTCGGAAATACGGTCGCCGATATAACTGGCATCATGAACGATGACCAGCGCGCCGGCGAGTTGCCCCTCCTGCTTGAGCGGCAGCGCATAGAAATGCATCCTCTTCCCGTTCAGTGAGTCGAAGCCCCCTAGGCCGCGGTCTTTCGCCAGGCTTTCAGTCACCACGTCTGGTGGATTCGCCAGTTGGGTGGCCAGGCTCGGTGTAATCGCCAAGGCATGGGCGTTGGCGTCATACACGGCCACCCCAGACAACCGCTCCCTGTTGCCGAATTTGTCGACGATTCGCTGCAGATTGGAGGCCGAGCGCTTCTCAAGCAACGGCTCAACGGTTTCCTGAAGACTTTCCGCCAGAATCCCCGCGCGCCGTTCAAGTTCCTCGCTCAATCGCGCCTTTTCCTGGCGCACCTGGAAAAAGGCGAAGAGGGTGACGACCACGGTCACCGTCACCACCAGGGAGAAGATTAAACGAAATGTAATGCGCATCGCCTGTGACCCCTATGCCGATTCTTCAAGAGTCGGCTCGCTTTCATGCGTCTTTTTAAGATACACGGTTCGAATGGGAAAGGGAATCTCTATCCCCTCCTCTTTAAACCGGTTGAAGATCCGCTTTCGCAATTCGTGCTGGACCAGGTATTGATCCACAAACTCCTTCACCTGGCAGATGAGGGTAAAGTTGAGCGAAGAATCGCCGAAACCCGGGGATGAATCGAACAAAGGGCGCCGGCTCGGAGAGCAGGCCGGGAATGTCCTGTGATCCCTTGACCGCCTCCTCCACCAGCATGCGCTCGACCCGGCCCGGATCATTGTCGTAGCTCACGCTGATGGGAATAAGCAGCGCCATTCTCTTCTCGGGCAGATCGTAATTGGTCACGATGCTCTGGGCGAGCTTGCTGTTGGGAATGACCACGAGATTGTTCGGCAGCAGCCGAAGACGGGTGGTTCGCCAGCCAATATCCGCCACATACCCCTCCTCCCCGCTTTCCAACTTCACGAAGTCGCCGACCCGGATGGTTTTCTCCACCAGAATATGCATGCCGGCAAAGAGGTTGCCCAGGGTGTCCTGCAACGCGAGAGCGACCGCGAGCCCTCCGACACCGAGTGCGGTCAGCAGCGGGGTGATGGACACGCCAAGCGTGCCCAGTACGATCAGGATTCCTATGGTCAATATGATCCCATTCACCACCGCCCGCGACAGGCCGGTGACCGGGAGCGGGATTTCGGCTTTTCGAATGGCATATGTCATGAATTGGGTGGAGAGATTGGCCACCACCAGCGTGACGGACAGGATGACGAGGATGTGCAGCACCTTGAATGCGTAGGCGATGTACTGCGCGGCAAGATTCGAAGTGCCGATAGCCAGATAGAGCCCGATCGCCATGCACCAGTAGATGGAGGGGGTCCGGATCGCGCCCACAAGCGCGTCATCAATCGTCGAGCGGGTGCGCTGCGCCCATTGCAGGAGGCCCCGCAGCGCCAATGTGCGCGCCAGGAGGGCTGACGCCGTCACCCCCGCAAACACCAAAACAGGCAGTGCGAACTGGCTCACCAACGCGTAGGACATTCTCATCCTCCTCGTCTAAGCCGTTCTGCCTGTTGATGTAAAAGCTTCCCCCATCACTTTTTGAATTCGAAATTCACGGTTTCCTTTCCGCCTGCGACAACTGTGAGCTTCTGCTCTTCTGTTCCCAGAGTGGGATGGAAGGCATAGATCTCATAACTGCCGGGCGGGATGTCACCGATCGAGAACGTCCCGTCTTCACCCACAATCGCGTAATAGGGATTGTCCACCGGATGGAACCAGACATTCATGAAATTGTGCTGATCGCACTGCATCAGCATGAAGCTGTCATGTTTCCGGAAAATCAGTTTTTGTGTCAGGACCATTCCCTTGGTCGGGAGGGGTTTGTTGAATATCGTGCTGCTCGCGCCGCCCTTCACCTCATAGCCATGGGGGTTATGAAGTACACCGTCTGCGGATTTGGGGTCGCTGGGATCGGCGTCAAGGTTCTTGACCCGGATCTCGTTCCGGTTCATCACCACTCCTACCATGGCTGATGGCCCGCCTTGCACCAGAAAACGGCAGAGATCGGCAGTGACATCGGTCCCGGTAAACTTAAATGGCTTCCCTTTCTCTATCCCTTCGATGAACACCACCACATCCCCCAACGCGCCGTCTTTCACCTTGACCTCTCGAAGGATCCGATGCCCTTTCCCATCCGAGTCCGCTTTCGAACAGAAATCTGGCTGAGGAAATTTCACGAACTCAAATAACTTAGGCTCGGGAGGCGTGCCTTTAAAGGTGACCTTCCCTCTCACACTGCCCCCGCCACTCACAGACATCTCTTCATAGGCTGAGGCAAGGGGCAGGCTCAAAGAACTGATTGCGCCGAGAAGCGCAAGCCCCGCAACCAATGCTTTCATGTTTTTCTCCTTTCCTGATTGGAAAAGCTACGCGTAGTTATGGGTCATCGTGCCGTATGTTCCTCCTTTTCTAACTCCTGTACGGTCCAACTTAATGTCGTCCGCTCCCGGTCTATTCTATAAATTTGTGTCTCAGGTCACGTCGCCGGGCCTGGATGCTCGTTCTCCATGGAATGAGCAGACTCGGTTAACACCCTGGCGATGACTCGATCCACCATCGGTTTCAACGCGAAGTACGCCAGCCATCGATTCCACAGGCCCGTGACCTCAAAGGCACCTGTGAAGGTGATCCGAGTGTGGCCCTGCCCATCCGGATCAAATTCCAGCCGATCCGTCACATTGGTGACCGGGAGCGGCCGTCCATCCAGCCAGTCTTCAAGATGCCGATCGGCATACAGGCGCCCGGTGGTAAAATCGGTGACCATGATCTCGCTGGTCAGTGTGTTGCCGCCGGGAATCTGCACGTTCACCCGACGCTGGGTCCCGACGCTGGTCATCAGTGTCGAGCCGCCCTCAATCGATTGAACCATTGGGAAGCGTTGCGTCCAATGGCTCGGATTCGCAAACCACGCCCAGACACGCTTCGGGGCTCTCGACACCGTGATGGTCGTCCCAAAATGGTATTCGGCTGGCAGATACAGCGTCACCCCGAGCACGATCAGGATCAGACCGCCAGCGATCACCACCCCTCTTCGCTGGAAGAGTCGTTTCTGTGTGGTTGACAGATTCACCACGGCCTCACACTCCACAGGGCCCACATCACTATGTGTGTGCCGAGTGGATGTCAGGGCCCGTCCGCTGCGCTGATAAAATGGCCTCGGCGATTTTGTTGATAACAGGCTTCGGTGTGGTCAGTACAAAAGGGTTTTTCCTTCCCGTAACTGATCGTCTTCAGTTGCGCGGGCTTCACCCCGAGCGCGGTCAGATAACGCTGGACCGCCCTGGCCCGCCGTTCGCCCAATGCCAGATTGTACTCATCCGTCCCCCGTTCATCGCAATAGCCGCCGATCGTCACGGCAAGCTCCGGATGAGCCTTGAGGAGCTGTGCGTCCTCCTGCAATGACCGTTTCATGTCGCTCTTGATCAGGGCCTTTTCGAAATCAAAGAAGGCATCTTGGAACCGAGGCGAGGCCGACGGCGTCATGGCCGGTGGGGTCGTTGGCGTCGGGGTTGACGGCGCAGAAGCCGCCGGGGCCATGGCGGAATGAATGGCGGGCGTATCGGCAGTGGTTGTGGTGGTGGTCCTGGCGCAGGCCGGCAGGATCGCGATCGTCAGTAGAGCAAGACCTGCAAACAAGAGTCGTTGCGGTGAAATCATCAGAGTCCTCCTTGTGTGAATGTGATTGCTTTCCCCTCCTTCACGTGTTGTCATGCCAGCCGGCCGCTGACGGCGAGATTGATCGGTGTGCCGGCATGTACCCGAGCCATATCCATTTACTGCTGAATTCGGAATCTCTCCTGCGTTTCATAATGCGGACGCTTCACGGTCTTGGCGTCGAACTCGAATGCCAGCGACGCCGTTCCGTTCGGCGCAATGGTCACCGTCCGCTCGACCGGATGGAAGTGGGGGCGCCAGGCCGTCACCTTATATGTTCCTGGAGGCAGGGCATCGATCCGGAACGCGCCGTGCTCATCCGTCAGCGCATAGTAGGGATTATCGACCGCATAGCCCCACGTCTGCATGAACTCGTGCATCCCGCAGATCATCTGGTAAATCCGTCTGTGATGTTCAAACTTGATCGGAAACGTGCCAAATGAGTGGGGTGGATTGGGCACCGTGAGCAACAAATTGCCCTTCTCGCTCTGATAGAGCTGCGCGTTGTGGAGAATCGGATCTTCATTCTTCACCGTGAACGTGCCGTGGTTTTGTACGATACTGACAAAGGGGAAAAATTCGCAGCCCCGCGTCACGATGTCGGCAATGAGGGGAGGGAACGGCTTTCCTTTGCCGACCCCCTGCACGGCCACCACCACGTCTTTCATCCCGTGGTCAGGTGACACTACGAACTCGCTGATGCGGACGTTACCATGGCCGTCAGAGATCGAGGCGTTCTTTCCACAAAACGGTCCAAAAGGATAAAGCGCCAGCGGGAAAATGCGCAGTTCCGGAACCGGACCATCCAAGATGACCTTGCCGGTCAGAATGCCGCCGTTCGTGACGGCGGCCTCGTCATACCCGAACACGGGAGAGCCAACACCCATTCCCATGCCGATCCAGCAAACAAGTCCCATGCCGACCACCCAAAACCTTTTCAGTATCGTCCCTCTCATGATCCCCTCCAATCAACACATTCCATCGACCTATTCCTCACTGAAAAAGAAGGTCGCTTTCACATCCTGGATCTCCATCAACCGAACCACCTTGTCCAACGAAGCATGAATCCCTTTCACCTCTTGCCGTGAGAGACTTTCAAGCCCATGCAGCAGTTTGCCCTGAGCGGCTTCCGGGGCGCGTTGCACCACCCGTTTGCCCTCCTTGGTCAAACTGATCTTCACGATCCGCCGGTCCGTCGACTCCCGTGTGCGCTCCACATAACCTTTCTCTTCCAGGCGATCCACCACGCCGGAGACGGTGCTAATGTGCAGGTACATCCGCTCGCTCAGTTCCCCCATGGAGAGTCGGCCTTCCCGGTAGATGACCCGCAGCGCCCAGAGTTGCGGTCCGGTCACGCCAAATTCCTTCAGCACCTGTTCCGAATAGTGTTGAATGGCCTTGAAAATCCGCCGCAGGGACTGCATGATCTCGGCAATGTCGGCGGATTTGGTCATGAGGCGTAAATGTTTTGTATACAAAATATCACTTCCATTTTAAACAATGCCGGTCTTTCCTGTCAATGCGCAGCACCTTTCGGTAGTGGGCCAGTTTCACCGCGACCGGCTCAAAAATAGGGACACGTCCCAATTTCGTTGCGTGCCGTGCGTCGCACGAGGAAATTGGGACGTGTCCCCATTTTTGCCACGGTGGAATCCATCAAACTGGCCCACTACCCACCTTTCCATGCAGTAACCTGCACGCCTCCTCTCCGGGTAGTGAAGGCGCTGGAAACCGCAAGTCGTGACACAATTGTGACACAATCGGGGGATACCCTCGGTGGGGGGAGTGCACAGACCAGCCTGAGCGGAAGATTAAAGAACGTATACGGTGATGGAAACAAGAATCATAGCCCCTCGGTTTACCTCGAATCGGAGATGAGAGGCAACATCCGATTCTCACTACCGATGGCCTTGGGGGGACTAAAGAACGTATACGGTGATTGAAGCAAAAAATCATGGCCCCTCGACCTCACGGTCTCGGGGCCAAATTTTCCTTGCAGGAAAATTTGGAGCGGGAAACGGCGTGTCCTGAGGCCCTAGGCCGAAGGAGATTTGTGCCGGAGTGGGCCGGATGGCACACCCTTTGATGCTGCGCGCCAGCGCCTTCCGCTCGGATCAAATCCCGTTCAATCGAGTTGAACAGGTATACAAAATGGAGCGGGAAACGGGATTTGAACCCGCAAAGCGATCAAGGCTGCGCTCACCGTGATGGCGGGACAACGGCCGTGCCCTGGCGAGCCGCAATGGCAAATTGCAAAAAATACCTGCTCAAAAACTCCGCGGAGGTCAGGAACTGGTTCTCCCCATAAAAATAATCCACCAGAACTTCTCTGGTTCGGGCGATTTCTTTCAGACGAAACCGGTTCTTGGGGCTGCCCAACGTGAGATCCAACAACTCCAACGCCCGCTCCAGAGCCCGCAGGCAATATTCGGGGTTGTTTTTTTTCTTCCATTGGAGCGCCCGTTCCACTTCACTGCCGACATGACCCATCTGCTCAAGCAAGGACAGGGCATTCCAGCGTCCCGCGGCCAGTTCCCGGTGCATCAGGCTCATCGGACAATCCGTTGGTTGACAATCCGAACGATCGTGTTTCGCATCTCTTTATTCTCAACCCCGCGACTGCGATTCCCCTGCGATGGACGAACGTTGATCATCGAATCAAACTCAACCCACTCATCGCCCGAGATCTCCGGGTAGAGATTGATCCCCCAAAGGTTTCTCTGCTTTGATCCGTCCTGCAATAAACACGCCTCCAAATCGGCATGAAGCTCGGCATCAACGGCGACGAGTTCCCGGTCAACATCAACGACTGCTTTGACAAGATCACCAAATCTATTGGCGGCCATTTCCTTCAGCTCGGCAAGCGTTAATCTGTCCGCGATAATTTTCATTGGGAGGGCGACCGAGGGGAAACAATTTTTACTACCAGACGATACGGTGATGGAAACAACCGTCATGGTCCCTCGGCTGAAGGGCTTAGGCTAAAACACGTATACGCTGATTGAAACAAGAATCATGGTCCCTCAGCTTCGCTTCGGGACCAATTTTTTGTCCGCGGTTAAGCGGACAAAAAATTGGAGCGGGAAACGGGATTTGAACCCGCGACCCCCGCCTTGGCAAGGCGATGCTCTACCGCTGAGCTATTCCCGCGTCCGTAGATTGACTAAAGAGCGAAACCACCAGAACAATACCTGCGGGGCATCACCTTGCCAGGGCGACCCTCCCGCAGACGACAAGCGAACGGCATCGTATCAAAGCGCTGAAAGAGGTGTCAACGGGAAATGCCGACGGCACGGTGACCATCTCCGGGTGTCGATCACCGCGCCGCCGGCTCTCCTCAGCCTGAGGGAGGGCTGAGGATTTTCTCTGATTGGGGCTATGCCCCGCTGGACTCTCCAAGAGGAAACGGCTGGTCGGTGCGGCCGGCTGTGACAGATAGTTCCTCGCCCGCACGCTCCGGTTTCGACCGATGCCACACCGGCGTCATCGGGGCATGGAGTGCAATAATCTCCGCGTCGGTGGCCGACAGCCGCCGTCCGGCCAGCACGACCTCATCCGGGCGGCCCTGCACCACCAGCAGGTACCGGTTTTTTCGGATCGCCTCTTCGTACCGGCGGATTCCGTTTTTCGACACGCCGATCCGGTACAGGCTGACGCCCACCGGCGTCAGGGGGCCGAAGACGGCCGCGCCGTCATGCGCGCCCAGGAGCTGCGAGACGAGCGGGCCGCCGATCAACAATGGGCCGAGGCCGGGAACCCACAACGAGGCCCATCCCATCACCGTTCCCCACAGGCCCGGGCCCCACAGATGTGACCCAAAAACACCCAATTTACCCCAAGCCGACACCGTGCCGTCGCCGTGATCATCGATCATGATCCGGTCGCCGGCCAACCGGTCCCTGGTCACCAGGGACAAACGACTCCCTGGGCTCTGCCGGAGCAGCGTCCTGACGGCGCCATTGGCCTGCTCGTGATTGCGATAGACGGCGATGACGGCGTTGCGTTCTGACATGGCGGTCATGGACGGTTCCCTCCCCTTCAGGCGTGACGCACCACTTCAAGATGATCGATGACGCCATCCACCCCGGGCAGCATGGTCAGGAACCGGCAGGCCAATCGTCGTTCCTGTTTGCTGGGGACAATCCCGTGCAACGTGATGAGGCCGTTCTTCACGAAGAGCTGAAGCGCCCGGATATGAAGCAGCGGGGCTTCCTCAAGAGTCGATCGGCTCTCCCGTTCGATGGCCAGATCCCGGTTCAGCTCTTCGACCACCCGGATGTTATTCATCACCGCCGTCACCCCGGACACCTGCGTGGCCAACAGCTCGGCCGCTCCTTTTTCCTCCGGGCTCAGGGCCAGGCCATCGAGTCGCACCGATCCGTCATGCGCCGAAACCGTGATCCGACCGGCATCCAGATAGCCTTCGTGTTCCATCAACGATTTGAGCGTCGTTTCAATCCAGAAATCGCCCGGCTCAGGGGTCACCGCCCAGGCCGGCGCCGTGTTGAAGAGTGCCATGATCGCCATCAGTATCATCACACCACGCGTGCTGCTTATCGGGCTGTTCGGGCTCATGGGGCATCCTCTTGGTGGTAGCGCCTGCTGGTCATCCGCCTTCTTGCCCAATTGATGGAATGCAAAGAGCAGACCAACTGATCAGATCGAATCTGTAAGCCTGTTTTGGTTGCACCACACGGGTGAACGGGCAGGTTTCCCTCACAGGGCAGGGAGGTGTGACCCGATTTTCAGGCATTCACACCCTATCCGGAGGCGGACCGGTCGCACTGCGTGACGGGAGCGGGCCTGCTGCGTGGCCCCAAGATTGCTTGGTAATGGGCTGAGAGAGCGTGTTGTAACCCCCGGGCGGAATTGCATACAATGATCGACATGCGGCTGGTCTGGTCCTATCGATGGCGGGTGGCGTGGGTGATGCTGGCGATGCTGGTGACCACGACCGGCCTCTTTTTCTTTCTGAATTATCAAATCGAACGGCAAATCCTCACGGACCAGCTCCGCCAACGGGCCAAACTGGTTGGGAAAACCGTCCGGATGAACCTGGTGACCCTCCTGGGCGACAATGAGCACCGGGATTTTACCGGCCTGCTCCCGAATGAGAAAGAGGACATTCGCCAATTTATTCAACACTTCAGCGAAGGGGAAGACCGGCTGGACCTCTACGGCCAGAATGCAGGGATTCATGATCTGTTCTTCATCGGCCTGGACAACAGGGTGGCCATCGACTACCCGAGCCGGCGCGAGGGCCGTCTGCTGCCCGCGGACGAGCGGATCGACGAGACCACGTTCGTCTTCAGGCAGTTGAATGAAATTGACACGCGCCTGCTGACCCGGGGGCGGGACACGCTCCTGTTGCTCACCTTCCCCGTCTATCAACAGGGGCGGTTACTCGGGTTCGGGCGGATCGAGATGTCGATGAACGCAGAAGAAGCCCTGCTGGCCAAAATCAGGTTCTGGGACATGATTTCCGCCGGCGGCCTGTTGCTGCTCGGCTTGATCTTCTCCCTGTCGCTGGCGAAGAACGTCACGAAGCCGATCGGGGAGTTGGTGCAGGCCGCCCGCCGGATCGGCGAGGGCAGGCTCCAGACGCGCCTGGATGAGTCGCGCAAGGATGAGATCGGCGTGTTGATGACCGCGTTCAACCGGATGGCGGACGGCATCAGCCGGCTGGAGGAAACCCAGAAGCGGCTCAAAAAACTGGAGATCGCCGGCCAGCTCGGCGCGCTCGTGGCGCACGAGATCAAAAATCCGCTCAACAGCATCGGACTGACGATCGACCACCTGCGGGACCGCTTTGCGCCCCTGGATCCGGAGGCGAGGCGGAAATTCATCGAACTCTCGTCCAACATCACCAACGAAGTCGACCGGCTGAATCAGATCGTGGAGGGGTTTCTCCGCTCCGCCAAACCGCCCACGCTCTCGCGCCGGCCGACCGACGTGAACGATCTGATCGATGAGACGGTGACGTCGATCGCGCCACAGGCCGAGCAACAACGCGTGAAGATCCACCGCCGCCTGGACCGCGCGCTGCCCAAGCTGTCGGTCGACTACCACCAGTTGCGGCAGGCGCTGCTGAATCTGATGATCAATGCCTTGCAGGCGATGCCCGGCGGCGGCGAGCTGGAGCTGTCCACCGCCCTGGTTGATGGGGTTGATGGAACGGGGGGGAGCGCGGGCGCCCCTTCGTTCGTCGCGATCGCCGTCAAGGACACCGGCTGCGGCATTGCGCCGGAACACCTCCCCCGTCTCTTCGATCCCTACTACACCACCAAACAACGGGGTTTCGGCCTGGGGCTGTCGATGGTGGAGCAGATCGTCCAGCATCACGAGGGGCGGATCGAAGTGGCCAGCCAGCCGGGCAATGGCTCGACCTTCACCCTCCTCCTGCCGGTCGAGACGGAGCCCCGCCGTGCATAACGTCCTCATTGTCGATGACGAGCCGGTGCAGGCCGGCATTCTGGGCGAAATCCTGACCCACGAGGGGTTCGACGTCACCACGCACACCCAGCCCGCGCAGGCCCTGGCGCTGGCGCAGCGCCAGTCGTTCGATCTGGTGATCTGCGATCTGAAAATGCCCGGCATGGACGGCGTCGAATTGCTGCGCGAGTTGAGGAAAATTCATCCCGATCTGACGGTCATCATCATGACGGCCTACGGGACGATCGAGACGGCCGTCAACGCCATGCGCCACGGCGCCTTCGACTACGTGACCAAGCCCTTCTCCAAGGAGGAGCTGCTGATCGCCGTCCAGCGGGCGATGAAGCACCTGGAGCTCAGCCGGGAGAACGTCTATCTGCGCGAGGAGCTGGGGCTGCGCCTGGCGGCCTCCACGCTGATCGGCCGCAGCGAGGTGATGCGGAAAATCTACAAGATGATGGCCAAAATCGCCCAGGACGACAAGGCCACGGTGCTGATCGATGGGGAAACGGGGACCGGCAAGGAGCTGGTGGCCCGGATTATTCATCAGATGAGCCCGAGGCGGGAGGCGCCGTTCATCGCGGTCAACTGCGCGGCGATCCCGGACAGCATCATGGAAAGCGAATTTTTCGGCTACGAGAAGGGCGCGTTTACCGGCGCGACCGGGGCGAAGGCGGGCCGGTTCGAGCTGGCCGACCGGGGGACGCTGTTCCTCGACGAGGTGGCCGAATTGACCGCCGAGATCCAGGGCAAGCTGCTCCGCGTGCTCCAGTCGAAGGAGTTCGAACGGCTCGGCGGCACGCGCACCCACCGGGTCGACGTCCGGATTCTCGCCGCGACGAACAAACCGCTGCGCGACGAAGTCCGGGCCGGCCGTTTCCGCGAGGATCTCTACTACCGGCTCAACATCGTCCCCCTCACCCTGCCGCCGTTGAGGGAGCGCAAGGAGGACATTCCGCTGCTGGCCGATTATTTCCTGGAGAAATTTCACACGGAAGGCAAACGACGGATGACGCTCTCCCCCGACGCCGTCGCCCTCCTGACCCAGTACGACTATCCGGGCAACGTCCGGGAGCTGGAGAACCTCCTCGAACGGGCCGTGATCCTCTCCGACGGTTCGGTCATCACGCCGCACGAGCTCCACATCCATCCCGTCACGGCGGCGCCGCAATCCGCACCGCTCCTTCAATCCGCTTCCCCTGTTCCGCCCCCGCCCCCCTCCCCACCGTCGCATGACTCACTGATGGATGTCAGCCGGCAGGCGGCCGAGGAAGCGGAGAAACGGGCGATTCTCGACGCCCTCCGGGCCACCGACTGGAACAGGGTGAAGGCGGCCAAGCTCCTGCAGATCGATTACAAAACTCTACGCCTGAAAATCCGCCGGCTGGGCTTGTCCGCGCAGGACCAATCGCCCGCCGCATGAAGCCCCTCCCCCGTCCGGGCCTGTTGGCGGCGATCATCGCCTCGCTGCCGGTGGTGCTGATCGCGGCATGGGTTGCCGGACCGTTTCGCCCGCCGCATCAGGCTTCGTTCAATCCGGCCGACCTCTCATCAACCGAGCGCGCGCAACTGGCGGAGGCGGTGCTGACGATCGCGGAGGCGCCGCAGGAGACGATGGAGGAGGCGCGCAAACGCGCCTGGGAGATTCTGCGCCCGCACAGGGTCGAGCCGGCGGCCGTCCGGCGCGGACTCGAGCCGATCTTCCTCAAGATCGGTCAGGGGCCGAGACTCTTCTGGACCGACGCACAGCAGGCAATCGCCGAACACCGGCCGGTCAAGAGCGCGGCCCGGACACAGTGGGAGGCGGAGCTGATGGGCGACGGCTGGCTGACGCTCGCGCACCAGCGCCGGTATGACGAGTTCATGGACCGGCTCGCCCGTGACGAGCCGATCGAATCGACCCACGGGATGGACATCGCCGTCGACCGCCGGATGGCCGACGCCATTCGATCAAGCCTGGATGAAGACGAATTGCGCCGCGCGGTGGCTGAACTCCTGACGCCACCGCAATGATCTAACAGGGTGTTGAATAACGCGTCTGCAGGCAGGCCGGTCAAAAAGTTCCACGACCCGCTGACGCGGGTGCCCCGAGGCCGCAGGCCCTGAGAGAACCGGAGCGTACTGTGTTGTACGTGAGGATTCCCGAAGGGCCGAGAACGCAGCAGATGGACTTTTTCACCGGGCCTGCTGATGCTCCATGGGGGGATGATGCATGGGGGCCGTCGTCATGGAGACGGTGCCGGACGGCGGCGTCTGCGTGAGGATGGCCGCAAGCAGTATCACGATCGCCGTCACGCCGGCCTCAGCGGAGATGGCGCGCCGGAACAGTGACGTCCCGGAGGTTTGATCCGTTGGGGCGTTTCGACGCAGGCGCGGCAGCACCACAAACCGGCTCACCCCACCCAGTCCGACTGCCACCACCGTCAAGGCAATTTTCAGCGCCAGCATCCCGCCATAGGTCGAGTCCACCAGCGTCGGCAGCGTGACGCCACGCCGGAACGCATTGAAGAGGCCGGCGGACACCAGCACCGCCACACACGTCATCGCCAGGGGAGAAAACCGCTCCAGCGCACGAATGAGCACCGCCTTCGCTTCGACCGGCCCGCACCGTCGCATCAACGCCGGCACCAGCAGGGCGAGTGGGACGACGCCGCCGGCCCAGAACGAAACGGCCAGCAGATGGAACCAGTCAGCCAGCACGTCCACCGACCAGTCGCCCCGATCGGCCGCGTGACCGGTCAGCGACTGGGTCAGGCAGAAGAGCGCGCCCAGGCCGAGCAGCAGGCCGAGGCGCCGGTCTATTGTATCGGGCAGAGGATCGGCTTCCATCCGGCCACGGCTCCAGACCCACACCAGACCCATCCACAACAGCGCCTGGCCGATCGCCACGCGGCCGAGATGCGTCTGCGTCAGAATCGGCCAGAGGAATGGACCCAGTTCACCCAACGAGCGGCGGCTCATCATCATCGATTGATGGGCGAATCCGACGACCAAGACCACCGGAATTACACTCAGCGTCCCGATGGCCAGCCAACGATCCCACCGCTTCACGAGCCGCCGACCCTCCCCCGGCACGCCAAGGCCGTCCGATCGGACGACCACGGCCAAAAAACCAAGCCAGCCCATCATCACAATGAGCGGAATCAGCGCCAGCGCCCGCAGGAGCGAGCCCGTGAGGAGATGGCTGAACGACAGTTCCATGTCGCTCACGAGCCACCCAAGATTGTAAAATTAAATTTCCCCTCGGTGTGGTGGCCGTCCACGGAGACGACGTCCCACGCGACGGTGTAGACGCCCGGCGGGACCGGCGGCATCGCCGTCGTCAGGAGGGTGGGATCGTCAGGATCCACGCCGCCGGGGCCCGTATCCACGCGCCGGCCCTGGTGATCCATCACGTGAATGGTGCTGAAGAGCGGCTCCAAACGGCCGTCAAACCAGATCCGCACCGTCGAGGGAGCGCTTGTAACCTCCGCCCCCACGTGGGGCTCCGAATGATCGGGGAAGGCGTGGGCCCACGCATGACCGGAGGTCAGCCCCAGCCAGAGGCCCACGCCAAGTCCCCACATGATCGCCGATACGTTTCGGTTCATGCGCTCATTCGAACAGGGGATGAAACACCGAGGGTGCCATATCGTCAAGGAAGAGGTGAATCAACCCCAGGACGCCGACATTGTCGCCGGAATCATCGTTGAGCGGTATCTGCGCTTCAATCCCCAGCTCCACCTTTTTGCCCGTAAAGACCAAGCCGGGATAGGCGTAGGCCATGGTCCGCCCCTTCCCGGCCCCGCTGACGGGCATCTCACCGCTGAACTCGACCGTTGGGAAGAGCCGGTTCAACGGCCAGGGCAACCCCACATCCTTCACGAACGACTGCAGGTAGAGCAGGCTGTATTGAAGCGCAACGTTATAGGTCAGCAGCGTCCCTTCGGGGTCGGTGGCACCGAGTGGCGTTTCCAGTCCCGCCGCCCCTTCGATGGCGAGCGGCCGCAACGCGGACAGCGAGGCCGGCAGGTCGCCAAGCCCCCGGCCAAAGGCGGCCTGGACGTGAATCGTCGAATGCTCCTCGCTGACATTGTGGTTGCCGATGTTCGGCGCCACGGCCACCTGCAGGCCGACCACAGATTCATGCTCTGCGCTGATATGGGGCACCCATTTGAGGGCGAATTCCGGATTGGTAAAACCGCTCATGTTCGGCTCGGTGGGGTCCAGCGGATTGATCAGCGCGTATTCCGCCCCAACGGCGACGCCGATCGTGGGCGTGAGCCGTTTCTGCAGCTCAACGCCGATGGACAGCTCCCGCTCATCCTTGCCGCGCAGATAGTGGATCGCCGCCAGGTCCATTTCATCGGCGGCAAAGGGATCCTCCATCACCAGCGGTTCCGGGAAAAACCGCTGGCCGGCAAAACCGTGCGCCCAGACGGGCGCCGCCTGCCACAGTGAGAAACAGACTCCGCACAACACCATCACTGCACGTAACACCATCGTCCGCATGATTGCCTCGCTCCTCTCTGATGAATGAATTCAACCGCACGGCGAATCGAGACCGTGGGCGCCAGTATGCGAATGCAGAAACTGACTAGGAGAGGAGGAACGGCGGCGCGCGAGAGGGCGCGAGCGAGACGCTGAGCGGGGTGATCGATACAACGGCGGCCACCGCAACCAATCCCGAGCAGGTTGGCGGGCCGGCAAGCGCCGACTGCCCGTCGGCCACGATCGCCGCGCCGCTGCATTGGGTTTCGCCGCAGAGGGGATGGTGATGGGCGGACGGGCCGGCGTGATGGTGGGAACCGGCTTGATGGTCGACGCAGGTCGCGGCGACGGTCGCAAACGTCAGATAGCCTGCGACCAGGCAGAGGGCAAGCGCCCTGGATGTGATTCGGGGTGTGCGCAGACCGTGTATCACCATCGACCTCGAATCTGGCAGGACTGTAACATAGCGCTTCAGGGCCGTCAAGGCGATACCGATAAAAAGGGGACAGGCTACTTTTTTCCTGCAATATGCATTGTGCTGGGATCAATCAGCAAAAAAGTAGCCTGTCCCCTTTATTCTATGCCGTCCCGTATTTCGTCTGCACCCACACGCCGATCGATTTGAGCAGCTCCGTCGGCAGCACGCCGCCGGCGCAGACGATCACGCCGTCATTGGGGAGCTGTTCCTCCCTCCCCGCCTGCTCCCCTCCCTGTTCGATGACGGCCGCCTCCGGCGTGATGCACTTCACCTGCGAATTGAGCAACACCCGCAACCGGCCGGCCCGCTCGGCCTTTTTCACGTTCTCGAGATTGGCCGGCTTGGCCCGACCGAAGGCCTCGCCCCGGTAGGAGAGGGTGACCGTGGCGCCGGGCTGTTCCGCCAGACGGCAGGCGGCCTCCAACGCCGCGTCACCGCCGCCGACGACCAGCACGCGACGGTCCCGATACTGCTCCGGATCGATGAGCCGATAGACGACCTTGGCCAGCTCCTCGCCCGGCACGCCCAGCTTGCGCGGGGTGCCGCCCCGGCCGACCGCCAGAAGGACGGTCCTCGTTTCATACCTGCCTTTGGATGTCTTCACCACAAAGCCTTTTTCGGTCCTGGCGATCTCCTCCATCCGTTCGTGATATTGGATCTTCACGCCCGTTTTCCGCTCGATTCCCTGCCAGAACTCCAGCAGCGCCTCCTTGCTCGTGGCTGCCAGCTTCACCTTGCCGACGAGCGGCAGCGTGGCCGGCTGGAGCATGACGATTTTGGCCCGGGGATAATGGAACACGCGACCGCCCAGGGACTCCTGCTCGATGGTCACCGCGCGCAACCGGTGTTGCATCGCCGCCAGCGAGGCGGAAAAACCCGCGGGCCCCGCGCCGATGATCACGACGTCGAGCGGCGCCTGGTGCTTCTGATATTTTCGGATCGAGTCGATCGCCTGACGCCCCTGCTCGACGGCGTTGCGGATCAATCCCATCCCCCCCAACTCCCCGGCAATGAAGATCCCCGGCACGTTGGTTTCAAACGTCGGACTGACATGGGGAATGTCGACCCCCCGCTTCTCGGTTCCGAAGACGAGCGTGATTGCCTCGTGGGGACAGGCGGCCCGGCAGGCGCCGTGGCCGATGCAATGGGTGGGATTGATCAGTTTGGACTTGCCGCCGATCATCCCCAGGACGTCGCCCTCCGGGCAGGCCAGCACGCAGGCGCCCGAGCCAAGGCAGCGATAGGGATCGATGAAGGGATGGAGGGAAAACGGCTCCGTCAGCCCCGAGGCGGCGGCCTCGTCAAGCCGGGCGAGGCTCCGGCGATCCCGCCGGCGCGTGAGCCGGGCGTAGAACAGCCAGCTGACCAGAATCAGCGGAACCAGGATGAGCGCGTAATCCAGCATGGCTGTCGTCCGATTGATAGAATAGCAATTTGAACCAGCCTGTCAACCTCCGGCGGCCGCTTCAATCGTAAAAAGCTGATTCAATCATAAAAGTTGCGGCGCCAGGCCAGCAGCTTCAGATGCGCCAATTCCTCCGGCGACAGCAGCCGGCCGTTCGAGACCTGCGCGTTGGCTTCCACATGGCGCACCTTCCGCATGCCCGGAATCACGGTCGACACCGCGGGATGGCTCAGGCAGAATTTGAGCGCCGCCTGCGCCGGCGTCGTGATGTCGTCGCGGATCAAAAAATCGAAGGCTTTGACCCGCTCGCACACCTCCCGTAAACGGTCACCCTTAAAATAGTCGCCCCGGAAATCATCCTTCGGGAACGTGGTGTCGGGTCGCAGCGCGCCGGTCAGGCTTCCCTCGTCAAACGGCACCCGGATGATCAGCCCCACCCGGTGCTCCTGGCAGACGGGAAAGAGCCGCTCGGCCGGCGCCTGTTCGAAGAGGTTATAAATGACCTGGATCGTGTCCACCAAACCCGTCTGGATCAGTTTCAAGCAGTTTTCCGGCTCGTAATCGTTGATCGAGACGCCGAAAAATCGGATCTTGCCATCTTTTTTCAATCTGGCGACGGCCTCGCGCCACTCCGGCGCGCCGACCCAGTCGTCATGCCAGACGTGCAATTGTTGAAGATCAACGCAGTCGGTCTGCAAATTTTTCAGGCTCCGTTCCGTGCAGGCGACCATCCAGTCGGCGGGGAAGGCCTGGGCCGCCGGCACCGGCTTGGCCGGCCATTGAGAGTTCTTGGGCGGCACTTTCGTCGCCACAATGCCGCGCCGGCCGGTCTGCGCAAAGGCCTTGGCGATGAGTTGTTCGCTGTGGCCGTTGCCGTAGACATACGCCGTGTCGAAAAAATTCACGCCCAGTTCCTGCGCCCGGACCAGCGCCCGCAGCGATTCATCGTCATCGGTCCCGCCCCACCAGCTGCCGCCGATGCCCCACGCGCCATACCCGATTTCAGACACCCGCAGCCCCGTCCGCCCCAACGCCCTTAACAACATACCCGCCCCCTTCCTATTGAATTTACGATAGCAGACCCTGTGCGGGAAAGACAATCGCGCACGCCGGCACCGGTTATTTGATGTGGGGGCCCGTGCGGGGAGATTTCAGAATCCAGCCGCCTCACTGACTCGGCGGCGCGCACAGACCCGCTGCTCCTTACTCGTCGCAGCGTGCGCCCTCCGACCTGCCTGCCCCCGCCTGCCGGACGGGCAGGGGCAGGCATGTGCCCCCACGCCCCGAGCCGGGGGGCTTTATTTTTGGGGGTCGTTTTTATTACGATACCTGCCGGCCGTCACGCCGTGACGGCCGCGGTATCTTGACTCATCAGAACGGAGACGAGCCCATATGGATCTGCGCATTGACTGCCGGAACATCGCCATGGCCCCGCGCTGGAAGACCAGCGTCGAGCAATACATGGAAAAACTGCAAAAGGGGTTCACGGACGTCACCCACGCCCGCGTCACGCTGGAAAAGAACCTGCACCACAAGAAGGGACGCGTGGCGACCGTCCAGGTGGTGCTGTCGGTGCGCGGGGCGACGATGACCGCGAACAAAACCGAAAAAACGTTTGAAGAAGCGATCAAGGCGGCCTTTCTGGCCGTCGGGCGGGAACTGAAAGCCCACCGCGGAAAGCAAAAATCCACCGAAGTCCGACTGCCCCCGGCCCCGCTGACCGGCGTGATCGACTCGCTGAACCGGGCGCAGGGGCACGGCTTCATCCTGATCGAAGGCGGCGACCGTGTCTATTTCCACCAGAACGCCGTCCACGGTGTTGACTTCGAGACGCTGGAGGAAGGCACGCGCGTCTCGTTCAACGTGGAGCAGGGCGACAAGGGACTGCAAGCCACCACCGTCAACCGCCCCCCCCGCCTGCCGAGAAGCGCAACCCGTACGCCGGAGTAAATTGACACTCCCCTGCCGGCAGGACGAATAGACAACATCGGTGGGGTTAGGTAGAATGTCTACTTCAGGGATGGGGCTGTAGCTCAGTTGGGAGAGCGCCTGGTTCGCAATCAGGAGGTCGCCGGTTCGATCCCGGCCAGCTCCACCATTTTTCACTGCGGCGTCTTTGGGCCAGGAGAGGCCAGGGCTTTTGATAAGAAATTTGCAGGCTTTGGCCCGCCAGCCGAAGGTTGTTCGCGCTCCCGCCGTCGCGGGTTATCGCTCACCCGTGAGAGGTGGCCTGCGGCGATGTATAAAATGGGGTCAGAGAATAATTTTCCTTTGACGCGTTCGTGATTCGTAACGGCCATCTTCGGCTCCCTAGACAAGGTGCTGAATCTCGAGATTGCCCCACTGCTCTTTCAGATACTCCGCGACGAGCCGCCGGTGGCAACGGTGGGGTTTCTCTTCGCTGCAGAGCAGACAACCATCAGCAATCACGTCACGCGACACAGTCTTCTCAACCTGGCGTTTGCGCATTAGATCGAGGAACTGCCGCTCATAGACCGCCCAATCGCCTTTCTGTTTCTTGTATGCATCAAGCATGTCCTGAGTAGGTGCCAGCTCGGACACGTGCACGTACTCCATACCGCAGAGGGCTTTCAGGAAATACTCCAGGTCCTTCTTTTTTGCGAAGCCGGCCAATTGGGATACATTGTTCAGCCTCACGTCCACGACACGTTTGGCGCCGGATTGTCGAAGTTTCCCAAAGAACTGTTCGGCGGATTTGTGAGTAAATCCGATCGTGAACAGCGTCATCGTTCGGCACCCGCAGCCGGCTGTTGCGCGTTCTTTTTGGTATAAGCGATCCGCTCTTCCTGAAGCGCACAGGCAGCCTCAATCAGCTCATTATTGGAGCGGAACAAATCAGTGTTCGGCAGACCAACGAAACCAATGAGCCTCTTCATGGCAACGGCATGAGGCTCTATGCGACCGTCGGCCAGAATGTGGGATACTGAGACCCCCTGCGAGGCCAGAGCCCGACTGACAAGGAGCGTTCGGTGACACTCCAGCGGTTCTTTCTCGGCACACATCAGTGCGATCCGAAAAGACAGCGCCCCCTTCAACACCCGTTCCAAACCTTCTCGAAAGAGGTCTGTTCTTGCCAATCGGTCGTATTGGACACGACCCTTCTCATAGCAGGAAGGGTCATCAGACCTGGCCCCAAGCTCGAGACCTAGAAACACGTAGGCAATTCCCTCCTGCTTCAAACTACTCTCCAGCGTCTCACGGTTAAACTGCGGATTGATCCGGCTATAAGGCGTGGAGCGAACGTCCGCGATGGCCGTGATCCCGGCTTGCTTGAGCAGTTTGATAAATTGATCTAATGAATGGGTGGAGTGCCCAATGGTAAAGACTTGTTCACTAGACATCAGCCTCAACTCCCCGCACGGTCTGGCGTGATCAGAGCAGCAACCAGTTTGTAACAGAAGCCATCCTCATCAGGTTCGCCAAGGCTGACGGTGACACAACATTCACCGAGCGGATACGTGGCATCCGGTTTTGCGAGGTACTCCCGTTCAATAACCGGATCCGTCACCCACAGGCGGTATTGGATGGCATTATACTGGAAAATGGCCTGTACACGCCGCTTCGGATTTCCAAAGTCCACTCCGGGCGCGAAGATTCGCAGCGATACCATTGATAAATGGAGCAGGTATAGCGAGCAATGAAGTTGCTTTGCATCGGCCAGCGCCACCCGATCATTTTGTCCGTGATGTGTGCTACTGGTATTGAGCCAGAGGATCGATGGCGCATCTGCCATAGCTGTGAGTTGGTGCCAGGTCATCCGACCGACAAATCCCCAGTATGAATCCGGATCGAGCAGCCAATTTTCCACCTGGCATGATTTTGGATGCGGCTCCAATAGCGGAACGTTGATCACATCCAATACTCGTGGGTCACTCCCATCAGAATACTGGCGTTCTTGCTCAGATACCTCTTCCGATGGCCGTGCGCTAACGGGGCGCACCCAACGCTCGGCCCGCCCCTTGATCAACTCTTTGCCGGCGACACAGCGGCCAGAGAGTTTCCTCGAGTTAGCCAGACAAACGAGCTGTTTAACCAAGAGCATGTAAAACTCCTACTCGTCTCGGAACAACTCTGCCTGCGCGGTGCCCGGCTTGCCACCCTCGCAGGCAAGGCGCGTGATCTCTGGCCAGCTCTGCACAAGCGCGTCGTAGGACAATGCTTTCTGTGCGCGCTTTTTGTGCTCGCAGATTGTGTAGAGCCGATAGGCCAGCTCGCGGGCCACTTCGGCCTTGGTGCCAAGCGTTGCAACCAATTCAACCGCCTCGCCTTCGCCACCAGTCAAGAATGCGACTGGCTGTCTTCATAGAAAGCAGCCGCATTCCGCGCTTCCAGAAGGGCCTCTGGGTCAACGATCAACACACTATAGTCAATACGGTGGAAAATCTCAAGAAAATGGACGCAGTGGCACGTCATGAATAATGGGGACGGATTTATTTTCCCCGCCGTTTCCGATCCGCCCATTGCTGGGACGGGACCAGTCCCTCCTCGATTGTTTTCCCAAGGCCGACTTCATGCCAGCCGTCTCCGTGATGCGGACGTCTTCTTCACTATGACCGCACTCTTGCGGGTTCCCGCCTTGCGTTTCAGTGTTCGTTCGGCCGCGCCCCCGGCGGCCTTTTTTGACGCGGTCTTCTTCCGGCGTCGCGAGGGCTTCGTCACGGCGGGCATCGCCTCGTCCGACATCTCGATGCCGAACACATCCGCCAGGGCCTCATCCGCGATGCGCCTGCGGCCGCCGCCCACGTGCGCGACGGCGGTGGCCACACCGACCTCGGCGCCGATCAGCTCTTCATGGTCCACTCCGCGCAGGAGGAACAGCGCCTCCGGCTGTTCGTCAAGACGCGCGCCCACCCCGTAGAGCACCGCCGCCACATGCTTGCACATGACGGCCCAGTCGGGGCAAGTGCATGTTAGACGGATCTCACCGGGCAAGGGAAACAGGCCCTTGTTCCGGTCCGTCACAACCGTCATGACGTTCTTGGACAGACTGCCCTGAAGCAGTTCGATGAGCGAGCCGATGCGCCCGGCGCATCGATCCTTCACGTCCTTCCATTTTTTTCGGGCCAGCGTCTTGATGGAGACATTCACCGTGTACAGTTCGGAGCCGCTGACCATCGCGCTGACCTCGCCCTTTGCGATGTCGAGGTGGCACACCGAACCGTTACGGACGTAGGTTCGCCCGCGCGGCAGGCGATTCTCGTAGTCGCTGAACGACTCGATGTGATCGCACCAGGCCGCGCCCCAGAACGTCCGGGCGATTTTCCGGCCTTCGATCTCCACGGGCCGGACATGAAGTCCCTTCGCTCGCAGCTTCTCCATCTTCTTCAGGGCGCGCGCGCGGCGAGCGGCCACGGGCACGTAGGGTCTCCAGCCGTACCAGCTCATCAGTCGTCTCCTACCATTCCGCCCGATCGATATCGAGGGCCACGACCTTGAGCAGTGCCTCGTTGCTCATCTCCGTCAGCATGGATTCGGCCCCGGCCTTCAGGATATCGTCGGCGAGGTTCGTCTTTTCCTCGATCAGGGCGTCGATCTTCTCCTCGACCGTGCCCCGGCAAATGAACTTGTGCACCACCACGTTCCGATGCTGCCCGATGCGGAACGCCCGGTCCGTCGCCTGGTTTTCGACGGCCGGGTTCCACCAGCGGTCGAAGTGGACCACGTGCGATGCGGCGGTCAGGTTGAGTCCCGTGCCGCCCGCCTTGAGCGAGAGCACGAAAAACGGCGGCCCGTCTTCCCGCTGAAACGCGTCGATCAACTTCCCGCGTTTCCTGACCGCCGTCCCGCCGTGCAGGACAAGACCCTCGCGCCCGAATACGTCCCCGAGAAACGCGGCAACCGGTTCGGTCATCTCGCGGAACTGGGTGAACACCAACACCTTTTCCTGCCGCGATGCAATTTCCTCGCCGATCGCCCTGAGCCTGTCGAACTTGCCGCTGTCGGCCGGTTCGTACCCGCCGTCACCGAGGAACAGGCTCGGGTGATCGCATATCTGCTTAAACCTCATCAGGTAGGCCAGCACGAGCCCGCGCCGTTGCATCCCGCCGGCCTGTCCCGCCCCCGGCGCGGCGGACCGGTCGAGTCCTTCGAGCGCCCGTGCGAGCTCTTCCACGGACTTGGCGTACACCGCGGCCTGCTTCTTCGCCAGGCCGCAGAACGCCTTCATCTCGGTCTTGTCGGGAAGGTCCGCAATCACGCGCTTGTCCGTCTTGAGCCGCCTGAGGATATAGGGTCGAACCAAGTTCCTGAGAGGCGCGTACCGGTCATGCTCCCGCGCGTCCAGGCCCTTGACAAATTTTTTGAACGTGGCGGCTGAGCCGAGCAGACCCGGGCAGAGAAAATCGAACAGCGACCAGAGATCGGAAAGCCGGTTCTCCACCGGCGTGCCCGTCAGGGCAATCCTGGCATCCGCCTTGAGTTGCTTGACGGTTCTCGTCTGGCGCGCGGACGGATTCTTGATGGCCTGGGCCTCGTCCAGCACGACAAGCCGCCATTGCACGTCGAGCAGCCATTTCTGTCTCAGCAGCATCCCGTAGGTGGTCAGGACCACGTCGGCGTTTTCGAGGGCCCCATCGGGCTTCCCGGCCATGGCGGCAAGGGCCGATTGGGCCGTTTCCGATGGATGAACGAAACGCCCCTTGAGCGTCGGCGCGAAGCGCTTCATCTCGGCCTTCCAGTTCGCCAGAAGCGATGCCGGAAGCACCAGAAGCGACGGTTTGGCGGACGCATCCTGTTCCTTCAAAGCCAGCAGGAGCGACAGGACCTGAACGGTCTTGCCCAGTCCCATGTCGTCGGCAAGACAGGCGCCGAGTCCGAGGTTCGACAGGAACCACAGCCAATTGTGCCCGGTTTCCTGATACGGGCGAAGGGCGCCGCGCAGTTCCCTGCTGCGTCCGCCCGAGGCCAAACCATCGGGATCGCGCAAGCCTGAAAGGACCGTGGAGAGCCATTGGCCCGTGTCAACGAAGGACCATTCCCGATCCCCGTTCCCGGCCGCGCCGCCGGCATCCAGATTCGCGGGCGCGCCCGCCAGAAGCCGCATGCCCTCAATGAACGAGATGCCTTTTCCGGCCGCGCCGGTTTCCACGTGTTTCCAATGCGCAAGCGCCTGGGAGAGCTGTTCCCGGTTCACCTCGACCCATTGGCCCTTCACGCGGACGAGGCCGTCCTCCGACGCCATGATCCGGCGCCATTCTTTCTCGGTCAGGTTCCGGTCTCCCAGGGCAAGGCCGACCTTGAAGTCCAGCATCGCATCGGCAGTGAAACGACTCTGTTGCTTCTCGCCGATGGTCACGGCCACGCGCGGGCGCGGGCGCTTGCGCCACCAGTCCGGGAGCCGCACCAAGAGACCGTGTTCTTCGAGAAGCGGAACATTCTTGAGCAGGCGGTAGGCTTCGCCCGGAGTCCACGCCAGGGGGTGAAAGACCTCGCCCGAATCGATCAGTTCCTTGACGAAATCGACCTTCTCCGACGCCCGCTGCACCGGCAGCAGCAGGTTGATCAGCGCCTGCTTGTTTCGTTCTCCGGCGTATTCCTGCAGCGCCTTGCCCAACGGCTGATACTGCACTCGCCCTTCCTTGGAAAGGCGCGGCGCGTAGGTGGCCAGAAAAGCAAACGGCAACTCGGGGTCTCGCGTGTTTTCCGCAAGGTGAAAGCAGACGCGCCCGACCTGGCGCCAGATGGCGGCGTGCTTCTTCAACCACCCGCCCAAGCCTTCCTCCGACGCGGCGACCGCGTTCCGCGTCCACGTGTCCAGATCGACCCAAAGGGTCCGAAGGACCTCGGCGCTCAGATACTCACCGCCCTGCATGGGTGGCGCGGAGAGCAGCATGGCCGCCAGTTCGGTCGTGGAAGGCGGATCGATCGGATCGAGCCGATTCCCGGCGGACTCGGGCGTGCGGCAGAGATGCGTCAGGTAGTGGCAGGTAAAATCCCGCCAAAAGGAAAGGGCGGGGGGCGGTGGTGCGTCCGGCCTCGTGGCGGCAAGCGAGAAAAGACCTGCGGGTTGGGAAGACGAAAAAGCGACGGCAACCCTCTTTAACCAGGCGTCCGGCGCTCCGGCGCCATCCTCTTTACCTTCTCGCAAGAGAAGGCAACCGGCAGGTGTCAGGGCAAGATCGTCGCTGCTACTCATGCGCAACGTGTCGGTGCCAAAGCACTTTTTCAACGAGATGTTCGAGCAGATAAACTCCTAAAAGATACAGATATTTCAAGAGGAAGGCAAGCAGGCAACATCAAGCGGCAAAAGCTCCATCGCTCGCCTTATTTCCAGGGAATGGGGCTGCGGCGGCCCCTGCAAGACCCGCTTATCCTGTCTGCCCCCGCCTGCCGGACAGGCAGGAACAGGCAGGCGGAGGCAGGGCCTGCGACAATGAAAGTCACTGGCGCTCGAAAGAGGTTCGAGCCTGGGATAAAACCCTCCACCAGCAATAAAAAGGCCCGGCTTCGCCGGGCTTTTTATTTCTCCCCATTTACTATTTACGATTTACTCAGCCACGGCCCTATAACAAACTCCCCACCGGTTCGCTACTCCGTGACTCGACCGTTCCCCACCGCGCCCTGACTAAACGCAGCAATCGCGGCAGGTAGAGCAAATCAAACTGGGACGCTTTGTCGGGGAAGAGTTCCAGCACCCTGGCTTTCGTCTCCACGATCAGATCGACGGCCGCGCGCGGCGTCGCGACCTGCCGTCGCAAGCGGTAACACGCCGCATCGACCAGCAGTTGCACGCGCCGCAGGCGGGCTTCCTCCTCCAGGACCGCGCGGCTCTGCTCACCGATCATCACGCGATCCTCACGCCGCCTTTTTCAGCCCGATGGTGATTTGATACCGGACCCAGCCCAGATATTTGTTGACGGGATTGGTTCGGGAAAGAAACGGAACCACCGGGGGCCGGCGAATCCCCAGCCGCTTGAGCGCCTCCGACAATCCGGCATGGCGGTGCGCCGCCTGCAGTCCGGCGAAAAACACCTGGACGGCCTTCTTTTTTTCTCCCCGGGCCAGGTAGACCTGACCAAGATTGTGGTAAAAATCCCCCCGCAGCGGCTCCTGGTCCAGCGCCTCCCGGCAGTGCCGAAGCGCCTGATCCAGATCCCGTCGCCGGATCGCCAGCACCAGCCCATAGTAGGATTGTCCCTCAGGCGAAAGCACTCCGGCCTGCTGGAAATAGCGCAGCGCTTCGTCATACTTGCGCTCTTTGGTATACACAACGGCCAACTCGATCGTGGTCGTTTGGGCCGATCGTTCGGCCGATAGGGTCTGGCTCTTCTCCTCGGTCATGCTCCTCGCTCCTGTCCCGCCCCCATCCTCATGGATTATTCCGGCAATACCACCGCGGTCCCAATGGCGACCAGCCACAACAACCGGTCCGTTCCTCCCTGAACCGGATGGAGTTGGACGCTCATCCCCACCACGCCGTTTGCGCCCAGCTTGGCGGCCTCAATCTTCAAATCGGTGATCAGCACGTCGCGCGCCTTCCGAATCTGCGCATCAAACGGCGCATGACGCAGCGAGCCAATATCCTTGACCCCTTCGAGATAGGAGGACCATCCCTCCAGCTTCACGACCGCGCCCGTCGACACCACGCCTTTATACTCCTTGACCGGCCGGCCCTGCACCTCCGGCGTCGTCGAGACAATGACCCGCTTCAACCGGTTGACGATCTGGTTCAGCTGCTCCCCGGATTGCGACGGCGTCCGGTCGAGTGTCAATGGCGCGTCGCCCCCCCGGTTCAAATCACCCGCCCGACCGGCCGGCGGGAGACTGACGTCCGGCAATCGCTCACTGTCATCGACTCGGGAGGCGACCGGGGGTCTGAAGACGGCCGGCGGTGCAGCCGGTTTGCCGATGACCGGAGGCGGAATCACGTGCGGCGGCGGCTGGATCTGCGGCGGCCGCTTCACCGGCTGAGGGGAATCGTCCGAGACGGATGGGTCAGGCGGTTCCGGACGGCGGACGACCACCCGTTCCCGGTTGACCGTCCCTTCGCCCCGGGCCCGGGCTTTCCGGCGCCGTTCCACCCGGATGATGGTATCGGTCTTCTCCGCTTCTTCGGAGTGTTTGGCGGCGGCCTCGTCAGAACTGCTCTCCTCGAACCGCGTATGGCATTGCAAACACTCGCTGGCGTAATCGGGTTGTTGGTAGCCACACAGTGGACAGATCATGACATCCTCGTGGCAAGCTGCTGAAAAAGTCCACCTGCTGCGTTCTCGGGTCCTCGGAGATCCTCATCCGACCACCGCTCTGCGAGATGGTCGGACTCCGGTCTCCTCGGCCCCTGCGGCCTCGGGGCACCCGCGAGAGCGGGTCGTGGAGCTTTTTGAGCAGCCTGCAACCACATAACGCTCTACCCCATCAATGGCGGATTGATCAATGCCGTGTCCTTGGGCGCGCGCAGTCCTCTGATGGTCACGGTGCGACCCGTGACGCGCACGCGCCCCTGCGCGTAGAGTTCAATCGCGCGGGGAACGATCCGGTGCTCCTGTCGCAGCACCCGGCGGGCCAGCGAGGCCTCCCGTTCACCGGGCCGGACCGGAATGGCCGCCTGGATCACGATCGGGCCCCGGTCCACCTCTTCGGTCACAAAGTGCACCGTGCAGCCCGCCAGTTTGACCCCCGCCTCGACCGCCTGCCACTGGGCCTTCAGGCCGGGGAACGACGGCAACAGCGCGGGATGAATATTCATGATCCGGTGACGAAACGGCTCGATCAGCGCGGGCGTGATGATCCGAAGGTAGCCGGCCAGCACCACCAATTCGACGCCGTGCTGCTTGAGCGCGCCGGCCACCGCGCCGTCAAATTGTTCGCGAGTCGGATAGCTCTTGGGGTCGAGCACCAGCGTCGCGCAGCCCCGTGTGCGCGCCAGCTGCAGCGCCGGCGCGTCCGGCTTGTCACTGATGACAACCGCCACCTCGGCACGGAGGCGGCCCCGTCGTATTTCGTCAAGAATCGCCCCGAGATTCGATCCCCGCCCGGAGACCAGCACTCCAAGTTTCAGCGGACGTGGCCGGTGCGACGATCGGCGAGTCATGCGTCGATCCCCCCCTCATACCGCACGCCGGGACGCCCCCGCTCGATCCGTCCGATCGGGAAGGCGCGCTCGCCGGCCCGCCGGGCCGTCGCCATGACGCGGGCTTCGGCCTGCGGCGGCACCACCAGGATCATGCCGACGCCCATGTTAAAGACCCGCCACATCTCCTCCTCGGCAATCGAGCCCAACCGCTGCAGCCACCGGAACAGCGCCGGCACACGCCAGGCGGCTCGATCCACCACGGCCCGGCAACGCCTGGGCAGAATACGGGGAAGATTTTCGGTGATCCCGCCGCCGGTGATGTGCGCCATGCCGTGGAGCGAACCGACCGGAAGCCGTCTCCCGAGTTCGGCGATCACACCGGCGTAGATCCGGGTCGGCCGGAGCAGCACCTCTCCGATGCGGCCGCCGAGTTCGGCGACGCGGTCGGTCACGCGGTATCCGGCCCGATCGAAGACCACCTTCCTGACGAGGCTGAAGCCGTTGCTGTGAAACCCGGACGAGCCCAGCGCGATCAACCGGTCGCCCGGCCTGATCGCCCGGCCGTCGATCAGACGGTCCCGTTCGACGACGCCGACGGCGAAACCGGCCAGATCATATTCGCCCGGTCGATACATCGACGGCAATTCGGCCGTCTCCCCGCCCACCAACGCGCAGCCCGCCTGCCGGCAGCCCTTCACGATGCCCCCCACGACCGACGCGGCCTGCCGGGGCTGCAGACGGCCGGTGGCAAAATAATCAAGGAAAAAAAGCGGCTCCGCCCCCGACACGAGCAGATCGTTGACGCACATGGCCACCAGATCGATGCCGATGGTGTCATGGCGGCCGGCGGCTTCCGCCACTTTGAGCTTCGTCCCCACGCCGTCCGTCCCGGCCACCAGAACGGGGTGGCGGTACCGGTCCCGGCGGAGCGCAAACGCGCTGCAAAATCCGCCGATGCCGGCCAGAACCTCTGAGCGATGAGTGGAACGGGCCTTACCGGCGATCTCTTTGATAAACAATGATTTTTTATCAATGTCGACTCCAGCCGACCGATAGGTGGCCCCCCCCCTGGACGGTCTCTGGTTTCCGGCTTCAGATTGTCGTTTTTTTACACTACGTTTCATCTTACTGGGTCGGGTGATTTTGTCAATTACTGGGTCGGGTGATTTTGTCAACTTGAAGTCCCCGTCTCTTCGTGGAGAGATTCCAGGGCTTTTTGGGCCGCCTGTTGTTCCGCTTCCTTTTTGCTTTTCCCCGTCCCCTGCCCGCAGGGCAGACCGTTGATCGTCAATTCAATCTGGAAGACTTTTTGATGATCGGGGCCCGATTCACGGGTGACCCGGTAGACGGGCAACTGGCCGAAACGCTGCTGGCAATACTCTTGAAATTGCGTTTTATAATCGATGCCGCCCGAGGTCGATTCTGCGGTCAACTCCGGCGCCAGCACGGTGAGCACGCTGCGCCGCGCCGCGTCATAGCCGCCGTCATGATAGACGGCCGCCACGACGGCCTCGAAGGCGTCGGCCAGGAGCGAGCTTTTGTCCCGCCCGCCGCTGAGCTCTTCACCACGCCCGAGCCGCAGGAACCGTCCCAATCCGAGCCGCCGGGCCGCCTGCGCCAGCGCGGTCTCGCTGACAAGCCGCGCCCGCATTTTGGACAGCGCGCCCTCGGTCGCCGCCGGATCGCGCTCCACCAGCGCTTCGCTGACAATCAGATCGAGGACGGCGTCGCCGAGAAATTCAAGCCGTTCGTTATCCCGGCGCGGCTCGCCGCCCCGGCGTTCATTGAGCGAGGAGGCGTGGGTGAGCGCCTCTTCAAGCCGCCGGTGATCTTGAAACACATAGTGCAGAGCCGCTTCCAGGTCGGCCCATTGGGATGTCGGGGATTCAGTCATGGAGGTATGGGTGGTCAACAACGCACCGGCCCGGGGATCACGCTCACGCGTTGCGGACGGCGGAACCATGCGATCGACAGGGCGGCAACACCGTGAATCGTCCGACCCGGCGACAGCCGGTCGGAGCGATCACGCCGCCTCATGGCGGCGGAACAGCAGGCAGGCATTCGTGCCGCCAAAACCGAACGAATTCGACAGCGCCACGTCCACACGGGCGGAACGGGCGGTGTTGGGAATGTAGTCCAGATCGCAGGCCGGATCCGGCTGCTCGTAGTTGATGGTCGGCGGCAACACGCCCCTCGTCATCGCCAGGAGGGTGAAGACCGCCTCCACCCCGCCGGCCGCACCCAGCAGATGGCCGGTCATGGATTTGGTCGAACTGATGGGGATGCGGCGGGCCGCGTCGCCGAACGCCCGCTTGATCGCCATGGTCTCCACCGCGTCGGCGCTGGTCGAGGTGGCATGGGCGTTGATGTAGCCCACCTCCGACGGGGCGATGTGCGCCTCATCGAGCGCCAGCCGCATGCAGCGGGCCGCGCCCTCCCCGTCCTCCGATGGCGCAGTGATATGGTAGGCGTCCGCGGTCGCCCCATAGCCCACCAGCTCCGCGTAGATGTTGGCGCCCCGCCGCCGCGCATGGTCCAGTGACTCCAGCACGACGATGCCGGCCCCTTCGCCCAGCACAAATCCGTCCCGGTTCACGTCGAACGGCCGGCAGGCCTTGGCCGGCTCGTCGTTGCGCGACGACAATGCCCGGGAGGCGGCAAACCCGGCCACGCCGAGCGGCGTGATCGCCGCTTCCGACCCGCCGGCGATCATGACGTCCGCCTCACCCCGCTGGATGATCCGGTAGGCGTCGCCGATGCAATGGTTGCCGGTGGCGCAGGCGGTCACCGCGCAGGAGTTCGGCCCCTTGGCGTTCACACGGATGGCGATCTGCCCGGAAGCCAGATTAATGATCGTCATGGGAATGAAAAAAGGCGTGATGCGCTGCGGCCCCTTCGTCTTCAGCACGACGTGCCAGTGCTCGATCGCGCCCAACCCTCCGATGCCGGAGCCGACATAGACGCCCACGCGTTCGGGCTGCGGGGAGGGCACCGGAAGTTTCGCATCCTCCACCGCCATGGCGGCCGCCGCCACGGCGTAGTGGATGAAGGTGTCCATTTTTTTGATTTCCTTGGCTTCGATATAGTCGGCGGGATTAAAGCCGCGCAATTCGGCGGCGATGCGCACGGGAAACGCCGACGCATCGAACCGGGTGATCGGCCCGACGCCCGAGCGGCCGGCGCAGAGCGCGGCCCATGTCGGCTCGACGCCGATCCCGAGCGGCGTGATCGCTCCCAATCCTGTGATGACGACACGATTCATGGGCACTGCACGGCACTCCCCGCCGGCGGCGTGTGCGCGCTAGACGCTCCGCCTGCCGGCAGGCGTCAGGCGCGCTCTTTGATGTAGTCGACGGCTTGTTGAACGGTCAGAATTTTTTCCGCTTCCTCATCGGGAATTTCAACCCCGAACTCTTCTTCGAGGG
>JACQCE010000088.1 GCA_016201765.1 Nitrospirota bacterium | reverse complement strand
TGCGTTTGAGCCGGGCGATGGCTACGGCGTGGCCAATGCGCTGATGGCGTTGATGCGGTCGCCGGACATGGTCAGGCGGATGGGGGAGAACGGCCGGCGCCTGTTCGAGCAGTTGTTTGAACGGCGGATGGCCACACAGGCCTTTGGCTCGATGCTGTTCGACGTCGATGGCCGGCCGGCGCAACTCTCCGTGCTCAAACGGGCCTTCGACGTCACGCTCTCCGGTGCGGGTCTGTTGGGGTCGGCGCCGTTATGGACGCTCTTTGCTCTGTTGATCCGGCGTGAAGACGGCGGGCCGGTCTTCTTTCATGATCGCCGGGTTGGTTTGGGAGGCCGGGTGTTCGACGTGTTGAAGTTCCGCACGATGACGCCGGACGCCGATGCGCGGTTCGGGCCGCTGCAGGCTCAAGAGGGCGATCCGCGCGTGACGCGCGCGGGGCGATGGTTGCGGGCGACGGCGATGGATGAACTGCCGCAACTCTGGAATATCTTCATCGGGGAGATGAGCTTCGTCGGGCCGAGGGCGCTGCGGCCGGTGGAGGCGGAGATAAAAGCCGTGAGGCGTGAGGCGTCAGGGGTGAGGGGTGGAGCGATACCACTGCTGGATATTCCCGGCGCGCGCGCGCGTCTGGCCGTGCGGCCGGGACTGACGGGGCTGGCGCAGGTGTGCGCGCCGAGGGATCTGCCGCGGCGCGGGAAGTTCCGGTACGACCGGTTCTATGTGCGACGGGCGTCGTTGCGGCTTGATTTTTCATTGATCTTCCGGTCGTTCTGGATTACAGTGACGGGAAGATGGGAACAGCGCCGGCGGCCATGGCTCCGCGCCGGACGGCTCGGGAGGGACGCATGAAGGGACGATTGCGGATGGGGACGGTGATCGCCGCGGGGATCGTCTGTTATGCGGTGTTTGGTCAATTTGAACTTTCAGGGGCGCGGGCCGAGGACAATGAGGCGTTCAACACGCTGGGCATGTCGACCAGCCTGTCAGGGCTGACGGGGCTCGCGGTGATCGAATCGGCCCACACGCTGCAGCCGTGGAAGGCGGCCGTCAGTGTGGCGGGGGTCTATGCGCATTCCAACTCATCACCGGCGACGAATGTCTATCAGTTGGAGGGGATCATCGGGCTCGGCCTGCCGGGGCGGATCGAGTTGGCGGCCATGGCGCCGGGCATCCGGCTTGATAGCGGCGGCACGGTGACGGGGCTGGGCGATGTGCAGCTCTCGGGCAAGTGGCGGTTTGTCGATCAACGGGGGGATCTCTGGCCCTCGGCGGCGCTGGCGGTGACGGGGACACTGCCGACGGGCAAGAAGGATCCGGTGACGTTGCCGGCCGGGCAGCCGGGCATGGGACTCCGGACAGTGGAGCATTACGGCCTTGCGATCAAGGTAATCGCCTCGGCCGAGTTGGAGTTCACGCCCGATCAGTATGCGATCGGTTTGTACGGCGAGGGCGGCTTCTTTTTCCAGGATCTTGATCAGCCGACGGAGGAGAAGAACGGGATCTATGCGGTCGGCGTGGCGTTGCCGCTGATCATGCGGTCCGACAGCCCGCTGAACAGTCCGCTGCAATTCCTCTTTGAAGTGAACGGAACCTACAAGCGCGCGGCCGATCAGGATTACGTGGCCCTGACGCCGGGCCTTCGTTACGTCGGCCCCGTGACGGTGACCGCTGGATTTCAATACACGGTGATTCAACGGGCGCCCGACGCCCTCGGGGGCGTGGTGCAGATTGGATTTGTGTTTTGACGAGCGTGGCCGGGCCGGGCGACGGGGACGGGCGCATGCGTTATGACGTGGTGATCATCGGGGCGGGGCCGGCGGGCAATTGGGCGGCCGGCCGTCTGGCCGCCGCGGGGCTGGCCGTGGCGGTGGTTGAAGAGCACCGCGTCATCGGCGAGCCGAGGTTTTGCACCGGCATCCTGGGCGCGAGGGGGTTTGATGAATTTGATCTGCCCGGGCAGGCGGTGCAGCGCGCGCTCTCTTCCGCCACGATTTATTCTCCCCTGGGCCGGTCGGTCCGGATCAGCCGGGAGACGCCCCAGGCCTATTTGATGGATCGGGCGGTGTTCGATCAATTGCTGGCCCAGCGGGCGGCCAAATCGGGCGCCGATTATTGGCTGGGGTGGAGGGCCGAGGCGATTGCGATCGATCCGCATGATGCGCGGGTGACGATCCGGGATCATGCCGGCAGCGTTACGCTGAGGGCGGACGCCTGTCTGCTGGCGACGGGCAGCAGCCATCGCCTGCACGCCATGACCGGCCTGGCGGCGCCGACGGAATTTTTGGATTGCGTGCAGGCGGAATTTGCCGCCGGGGCGTGGCCGGAGATCGAGCTGTTCGTCGGCCGTTCGGTGGCGCCCGGGTCGTTCGGGTGGGCGGTGCCGGTGGATGAGCGGCGCGTGCGTGTGGGGGTCTGCGTGGTGGGGGCGGCGCTGCCCTACTTCAACCGGTTGCTGGCCTCGCCGGCGCTGGCGGAACGCGTGGGCGGGCCGCTCACGCCGTTACGCAAACGGCGGGTGCCGGTCGCGCCGGCGGCGCGCAGCGTGGCCGATCGGGCGATGCTGGTGGGGGATGCGGCGGGGCAGGTCAAGCCGCTGACCGGCGGCGGCATCTATTACAGTCTCCGCTGCGCGGATCTGGCGGCGGATGCGTTGATCGAGGGGGCGTCGACGGGGGATTTCAGCCGGCGCGGGTTGCTCGGGTACGAGCGGGCGTGGCGGCGGGCGATCGGCCGGGATCTGGCCTTCGGCCGCTATGCCCGGCGGTTGCTGGCCTGGAGCGGGGACCGGCAGATCGACGCGCTGGTCGGGTTGTGCCAGCGCGATGAGATGCAGGCGCTGATCGCCCGGTCGGCCGACTTTGACGCGCATCACCGGCTGTTTGTCGAATTGTTCCGGTCGCCGGCGTTTTGGGGGGTGCTGTCCCGGGGCCTCTCCGGGAGACGGCGGCGCGCGCCTGCCCCGGCGTGGGCCGCCGGCGCCGGGGAAGGGTTCGACCGGGAGGGAGCCGTCGTGACGGCGCCGTCCGACTCGCTGGCCGCGCTGTAAGACGCCCGCGCGCTTGACACGGTCTGAGGGGCTTGTTTATTGTGCAATCGGTCTCCGTCAAAAAATCCCGTCTTCGCCGCCATGTCGCCGACCTGGTGGCCGCGGCGCCCGCCGAGCAGCGGGCGGCCTGGGATCAGGCGATCCAGGCGCGGTTGCGCTCGGAGGCGATCTATCTCCGCTCGCAGGTGATCCACAGCTATCTGGCGATGCACGATGAGGTGGCGACGAAACGCCTCGTGCAGGCGGCGCTGGCCGACGGCAAACAGGTGGTCGCTCCCGTGGTGCATCCCGAGCGGCGCCGGCTGCGCTTCGCCCGCATTGAAAACTATGAGCGTGACCTGGCGCCGGGCTACCGGGGCATTCTGGAGCCGATTGAGCCCCGGTGGGTGGAGTTGTTGCAGATCGAATTGTTTGTGATTCCCGGCGTGGTGTTTGACCGGCGCGGCTACCGGCTGGGGCGGGGATTGGGGTTTTACGATCGGTGTCTGAGCCGGGTGAAAGGCCGGAGCGTGATTTGCGGGCTGGCCTACGAGCTGCAAGTGGTGGACGAGCTGCCGACGGCGGCGCACGACGTGCCGATGGATTACATCGTGACGGAGCGACGGGTGATAGAGTGCAAAAGCGGATTAGTGAAGCAAGAGCGGATTAGTGGGGAAAAGGCGGATTAGAGGGACAAGGGCGGATTAGAGAAACAAGACGGATTAAGGATTAGAAGAGCAGAGCGGATTAAGGGTTAATAAGGCAAAGCGCGCACTTCACTTAATCCGCATTTGCTCCACTACCCCTTAATCCTTAATCCCAGGGATGAAAATGGCAGCGCAACTGATTGATGGGAAACTCGTCGCCAAGACGGTTCGCACCGCGCTGACCGCCGAGGTGATGCAGTTGAAGGCGCGGGGGATCGTCCCGGGACTGGCCGCGGTGCTGGTGGGCGAGAATCCCGCCTCGGTCATCTACGTGCGGAACAAACGCAAGGCCTGCGCGGAGGTCGGGATTGTCTCCACCCAGCGCGATCTGCCGGCAACGGCGTCCCAGATGGAGCTGCTCAACGTCATCGGGGAGTTGAACGACGATCCCAGGATCAACGGCATCCTGGTGCAACTGCCGCTGCCGAAAGGGATCAACCCGGATGCGATCACGGATGCCATCTCACCGGCGAAGGACGTCGACGGCCTTCATCCGTATAATACCGGCCGGCTGACGCGGGGCGATTCGCTCTTTGTGCCCTGCACCCCGCTGGGCTGCATGGAGTTGCTGGACCATTACAAACTGCCCATTGAAGGGCGGCGGGCGGCGATCATCGGCCGGAGCAATCTGGTGGGCAAGCCGGCTGCGCTGCTGCTGATGCACCGCCACGCGACAATCACCGTCTGCCATTCACGCACGCAGGGGATCGACGCCATCTGCCGGGAGGCGGATATCATCGTCGTGGCGATGGGCAAGGCGAAGTTTCTGACGGCCAACATGGTCAAGCCCGGCGCGGTGGTGATCGACGTGGGGATCAACCGGCTGCCGGACGGGTCGCTGGCCGGCGACGTCGATTACGGGCCGGTGGCGGAGCGGGCCGGGTGGATTACGCCGGTGCCCGGCGGCGTGGGGCCGATGACGATTGCGATGTTATTGAGTAATACGGTGGTATCGGCGAAGAGAGCACATGGGTTGTTGTAGGCCAAGGAGTGGAATCGGTTCACCGGCACGGGCTCGCCTGCGATTCCGGTTCTCGGCGGCCCTCGGCTCTCGCCCCGCACAGTATCGAAGCCATTTGTGGTGCGGGGCTCCGAGACGGCACGGTTCACCGCCTCCGCTCCTTGTCCTTGTTAAAGAGTAAGTATCGCCATCTGGGTGTGAGAGGGAGAAAAAATGAAAAGATTTAGGGAAGTCATTGAATCCGGACAATTCGCCGTGACGGTGGAGTGTGAGCCGCCCAAGGGCACCGATCTGGGGCCGACGCTGGAGCGGGCGGGCCGTTTGGTCGGCCGGGTGCACGGGATGAACGTCACCGATAACCAGACGGCCGTCATGCGGATGGCGTCGTGGGCCGTCTGCGCGAAGTTGTTCGATCTGGGGATCGATCCGATTTTCCAGATCACCTGTCGCGACCGCAACCGGCTGGCGCTGCAATCCGATCTGCTCGGCGCGCACGCCATGGGCATTCGGAACATTCTGGCGCTTCGGGGCGATAATCCCGACGTCGGCGATCACAAGGAGGCCAAGCCGGTCTTCGATCTGGAGTCGAACCAGCTCATGGAGGTGATCCGGGGGTTGAACGAGGGGCATGACATGGCGGGCAAGCCGCTCAAGGGGGCGACCTCATGGTTTATCGGCGCGGCGGCGATGCCGGAAGCCGATCCGGTCGAGCCGCAACTGGCCTCGGTGGAGAAGAAGATCAAGGCCGGGGCGAAATTTTTCCAGACCCAGGCGGTCTACAGCCCCGACCGCGTGAAGGAGTTCGTGAAGAAGACCTCCCCGATGGGGGCGAAGATTCTGGCCGGGATCGTCGTGATCAAATCGGCCAAGATGGCCGAGCGGCTCAACACGATCCCCGGCATCAAGATTCCGCCCGCTCTGATGGAGGAGGTCAAGGCCGCCGGCGACAAGGCGATCGATGTCGGCGTCGACATTGCCGCCCGGACGATTAAAGCCCTGCGCCACGACTGCGCCGGCGTGCACATCATGGCCGTGGGGATGGAAGAGCGGATTCCGGAGATTCTGGACCGGGCGGGGTTATAATTTTCCCTCTCCCCATTGGGGAGAGGGGTAGGGTGAGGGGAATGGGAAACGCCATTAAAAAAATCACGGCGCCGATCGTCCGCGAGACGAAGGGGCGGCGCAAGCTCACGATGGTGACGGCGTATGACGCGCCATCGGCCCGGATCGTCGATGAGGCGGGGATCGACATCGCGCTCGTCGGCGATTCCCTGGGCATGGTGATCCAGGGCAAGCCCGATACGCTGACCGTGACGCTGGAGCAGATGGTCTACCACACGGAGATGGTCGCCCGCTCGACGAGCCGCGCGCTGGTGGTGGGTGATATGCCCTTTCTGTCGTTTCAGATCAGCGACGAGCGGACGCTCGAGGCGGCGGGCCGGTTGATCCAGGCGGGCGCGGCGGCGGTGAAGCTGGAGGGCGGCGGAAAGATCGCCGACCGGATTCGCGCGATCACGGAGATCGGCATTCCGGTCATGGCCCATCTGGGGCTCACGCCGCAGTCGATTCATCAGATGGGCGGCTACAAGGTGCAGGGGCGTGACGTCGAAAATGCCCGGCGGTTACTCGATGAAGCGAAGCGCATCCAGGATGCCGGCGCGTTTGCCGTGGT
>JACQCE010000087.1 GCA_016201765.1 Nitrospirota bacterium | reverse complement strand
CGAGCTCCTCGGAGGAAAACCCGTAATAATTGACATAGTCAACGATGGTATCCAATGCCTCTTCCGCATGTTGGATGTCTTTTTCCGAATGATAGAAGAACCAGAGCAGATCAGCCTGTTTCATCCGCTGATGCTTCACAAGAAAATTTCCCATGCGCGAAGCCAGCCGGGAGAGCATCCATTCAAACGACGAGACCTCCAGCAGAATGTGCAGCCCGAATTCCTTGAGCGTGCCGTACAGAAACGGATCGGTGCACATGCGCCTGACGTCATCTTGCGCCTCCTGTTCGAGGCGCGCCAGCGCGGCGTCGTCAAACCCCGCAGCCTTCATCGTGTTGGCCAGGATCTGTGGGTGCGACTCCTCCGCCTCTTCCAGCCCCAGCTCCTCCAGAAGGTTGTGCTTGACGTGTTCGGACGACTGTGGAGGGGCGACGGAATACAAGAAGGCCAGGATTTTCGGGCTCTGGATATGGGCCTTGCAGAGATCGGCCAAAAACTGCCGGTAGGCGTCCGCCGCGACCCCTCCCTGTTCGAGCGCCTGAAAGGGGACGCTGGCCGCAAACGCCTCAGTCTGTGTCGTGTAGACATGTTCAACTTGGGCCCGAATGGTCATGGCAGTTCCTTCTCATGGGTTGTGTGCACGCAAAACCGGATCAGCCTGCCGCCATGGTAGGCCGGTTGAAAATTATTTGCAAGATGGTTGAGAGGGGGGTGGAGAGTGCAGCGGTGTGATCCGGCCATTGCGCGTCCATCGTTGGCGCTCACCCGTTTGGCGGCGTTGTTCCCGTTCGGGGTGGGGTCAAGGCGGGCGCCAGATTATCGCGGTGTGTCAACACGGCTTGGCGGGCCAGATCCATCAAGACCCAGTAGGGTGGCTCATAGCCGTTGGACGTTCCGAACCGCGCGGCCGTTTGCTCTATTTCCCGCCGGATGACCGGATGTATCTTGTTTGACAGCGCGTCAATCCTCAATGCAACGGGGGCCGTGATGCCCTTGGGGATTACGGGCTTTGCGCCCACGAATTGTTGGAGGATGGACCACGTTTTCACGATACCCGCCATCGGAAGCTGATACGCCGGGTAGCCGAGATGATAGCCCTGATCCGCGTTCTCCAGCAGCGCGTCGATGGTGACGTTGTCGAATCGATCCTGGTGCAGCGTGTCCGGGTTGCGCCATTCGGCCACCGCAGCCAGGTCGGCATCGTATTCCAAATCGGACGGCACCAGCGTGACGAAGTGGCGGACCCCCAACGAGCCCAGCCAGGCGACCAGCCCGGGCGAGGACAGATGGGACGGCGATGACCAGAGATCGACGCCGATTGACTGATAGGCGTGGTAGGGGACTTCGGAGCAGAAGAATGCGGCCGAATCCTTCCAGTCCATCGTAAAGTCGTAGGGAATGTGCCGGCTCTTTGCGCGCGCCAGCATGGCGGTCGCGGCATGGTGCGTCGCGAGCGGATCCTTCCCCAGCGCCGGATGCTCCGGCCGAAGACGCAGGAGAAGGATGCGATACTTTTTATCCTCCAGGTAATGCCCCAGCGTCGTCAACACCACGCCGTGTTCAATCAACGACTCGATCACCGTGACCGCGCCGGTGCCGGGATCGACATGAAGCAGTCCGGCGTGGGAAAAATGGCCGGGGAAATCATTGCCGCGGGCGATCAGCGCGGAGGTGGGCGCGCCGCCGCGTGAGAGCACGATATCGCCGCTGTGAACGGTCACGCCGTTCACGACGGCGGAGGGCGAGGCCGAGGGCACGTCCTCGATCATCGACAAGGCGGGAAGGGTATCGGGCGGATGCTGAACCGCGGCCTCCTCGACGGCGGTTCGACCGCCTTCAATGACCCGGTAGATCGCTTCGCGCGTGTCGCTCTGTGTGATCGGCCATTCACCTGCGGCACGCATCACGGAAACCCTGGCGGCCCGAATGAATGCTTCCATCCGAGGCATGGACGCCCGGTGCGCGGCCGCCAGGGCGGCGAAATGAAATTGAATCGCTTCCACCTGAGCCAGTTCGGCCAGGGGAACGGAGGCGCCGCTGCGGCTGATCACGTCCAGCGCGTGGCGGCCTTGCCGCTCAAGCTCGCCGGCTTGCTGATCGATCATGTCGGGCGGGGAGGTTCTGGCGGCTGAAAATTGTTGCTCGAGTGTTTTGAACAAACTCATCCGATCCCAGGTGAACGGCTGTGAACCGGCGAAGGCCGGCGTGGTGGACGGCAACCCGGGCTGGATGAAGAGAAGGGCCGGCACGGCCATCGTGAGCAGAATCAGGAGAACACGCAGGGAGGGACGGCTCATTGCCGGTCGATTCATTTTGCCGTCTCCATTGGGTGATCAAACCGGCCGTGGCGGAGAAAATGGGCGGTTTGGCGGGCGGTTTCCTTGTCCAACACCAGCATGGTGTGCGCGCGGGGGATCAGGATGAAGTCGGCGGCCCCCTCCAGCTTCGCGCTGCGGACCGACACCGCCCCGTCGTTATCCCCCTCGAGCAGCCGGCCGAAGCCGCGATCGTCGCCCCGGCCGCCCGCGATGACGCCGAATTCAACGCGGGGCACACCCATCTCCTCGAAAAACCGGCGGTTGGCGGCCTGGAGTTGGGCCATCGACTTTGTGCCGTAGAGCCAGCGAAACCATCGGCGCGCATAGAACACGTCAACTTTTTCCGTGCCTTGATTCGGCGAGCCGATCATGACCAGCCGCCCCGCGCGCGGTGAGTCATAGTGAGTCAGGTAATACCGGATGACGAGGCCGCCCAGGCTGAAGCCGACGAAGTGGATGGAGCCGTCCCCGTCGATGCGCCTCACGCGCGCATCCAGTTCCGCCGCGTGTTCTTCGATGAGCCGGTTCCGGCCGGGATAGCCCCAGTTGACCACGCGATAACCGTCCCCCCGCAGGCGGCGGGCGATCGGCGTCATGATCAGCGAGGGATTGAGAATCCCGTGCAGGAGCATGACCGTGTCAGCGCGCGGTGTCATTCGGGGAGCTTCAGGGAATCGCGGGGCGGATCGGCCGGCGGGCTATGAGGCCACCGGCTTCACGCGGCCGGCGACGAGCTGGGCGCGTTCGCGAGCTTCGGTGATGTCACGTCCGGCGGCGAGCGCCACGCCCATCCGGCGCTTCAGAAACGATTCCGGCTTGCCGAAGAGGCGCACATCGGAACCAGGGACGCGCAAGGCGGCGTCGATCCCCTCGAACGCGATCCCTTTCTCCTCTAGCCCGCCATAGATCACGGCGCTGGCGCCGGCCTGGCGCAGCGCGACATTCACCGGCAACCCCAGAATGGCCCGCGCGTGCAGCTCGAATTCGCTCTGCGCCTGGCTGATCAGCGTCACCAGGCCGGTGTCGTGAGGGCGGGGGCTGACCTCGCTGAACCAGACCTGGTCGCCCTTCACGAACAACTCGACGCCGAAAATCCCCCGGCCGCCGAGATTGCCGGTGACGGCAGCGGCGATCTCGCGCGAGCGGCGCAGGGCGAGCTCGCTCATCGGCTGCGGTTGCCAGCTCTCCACGTAATCGCCCTTGATTTGAACGTGGCCGACCGGCTCACAGAAGAAGGTCTCCACCGTGCCCGACTCGCCGACGGCCCGGACCGTGAGCTGGGTGATCTCATAGTCGAAGGGGATGAACGATTCCACGATCACCTTGCCGCGGTTGACCCGGCTGCCGCGCATCGCATAGTCCCATGCCGGTGCGAGGTCCGCCTCCGTTTTGGCGACCGACTGGCCCTTGCCGGAAGAGGACATCACCGGCTTGATCACGCAGGGAAAGCCGATGCCCTGATCGACGGCCCGGCGCAACTCCTCGGCGCGTTCCGCAAAGGCATAGCGGGAAGTGGGCAGTTTGAGCTCCTCGGCCGCCAGCCGCCGGATCCCCTCGCGGTTCATCGTCAGCCGGGTGGCGCGGGCGGTGGGAATCACCTCGGCCAGCCCCTCCCGCTCGATATCGACGAGCATCTCGGTGGCGATGGCTTCGATCTCCGGCACAACCAGATGGGGCCGTTCCCGTTCGATCACCGCGCGCAGCGCGGCCCCGTCGGCCATGTTGATGACGTGCATCCGGTGGGCGACCTGATGGCCCGGCGCGTTGGGGTAGCGGTCGACGGCGATCACCTCCACGCCGAGCCGTTGGAGCGCGATGATCACTTCCTTGCCCAGCTCGCCCGCGCCCAGCAACATCACCCGCGTCGCGCCGGGGGAGAGTGGGGTTCCAATGCGTCCGTAATTCATAGGGGAAAGTGGTGCCATTATACATTCGAATGCATGTGGGATACCACATGTGCACTTGTCCGGTAGTGGGTCAGTTTCACCGCAACCGGCTCAAAAACAGGGACACGTCCCAATTTCCTCGTGCGACGCTCGACACGCAACGAAATTGGGACGTGTCCCCATTTTTGCCACGGTGGAATCCATCAAACTGACCCACTACCACTTGTCCCGAGGGTTTGCCTCCGAGGGATTCCCAGTACAAGTACATTCGAATGCGTGTGAAAATCACCATTTTGACTTTTGCAGAGGCGTCGGATTACAATCGGGTGCGTTACGGGCGATTCCGCCCGCGCATGCATATCATGGGGGAGGTGTGTGGCAATGCGAAAGATGATGCTGGCCGTTGCGATTAGTTCGCTGGCCATGGTGTCCATGGGGATGGTGACCGGCTGTTACAACAAACCAAAGGAAGAACCCAAACCGGCCGAATCGGCCGCGCCGGCTGCACCCGCTGCGCCGGCTGCGCCGCCGGCCGAGGGTGGAGCCGCCAAGTAAGCAGTTGTTGCGTTGCTGGCTGGTTCGCGGATTGTGCGGCCGGCTCGGAGTCATCCGGGCCGGCCGGTTTTTTTGACTTGCTTTTTTGACTTTACGGGGAGGCGGGCGCTACAATTTTTGCCCGGCAAGGCGGACGGACCGGGGATGGTGAGGCGATGCGCGTATTGGTCATTGAAGACGAACGGAAGGTGTCGAATTTCCTCCGCCAGGCGCTGGAGGAGGAACGCTACGCCGTCGATCAGGCGTTCGACGGCGAGGAAGGACTCAACCTGGCGACCGCCTGCGACTACGACCTGATCGTCCTCGACCTGATGCTGCCGAAGAAAAGCGGCGCGCAAGTGCTCAAGGAATTGCGCAAGGACAAGTGCCGGGCCCCCGTGATGGTCCTCACCGCCAAGGACGCCGTCAGGGAGAAAGTGACGGTTCTCGACGCCGGCGGGGACGATTACCTGACCAAACCCTTTTCCGTCGAGGAGTTTCTGGCGCGCGCCCGCGCGCTCTTGCGCCGGGGCAAGCCGGAGGAGGGGCTGCTGCGCGCGGCCGATCTGACGCTGAACCCGGCCACCCGCGAAGTGACGCGCGGGAACCGGCGGATCGAGCTCACCAACAAGGAATACGCCCTCCTCGAATATTTGCTGCGCAACCCCGGACGCGTGCTCAGCCGCAGCCAGATCGCCGAGCATGTCTGGAACCTCGCTTTCGACACGGAGACCAACGTGATCGACGTCTACGTCGCCTACCTGCGCCAGAAGATCGACAAGGGCGAAAAGCTCAAGCTGATCAAAACCGCGCGCGGCGTCGGCTATCTGCTGTCGGCGGATGACTGATGTCGCTGCGCCTCAAGCTGACCCTCTGGTACGGTCTGCTGGTCCTCGTGGTGTTGATCCTCCTGGCCGGCATCCGCGTCGCCGGCCAGCGGCAATTGCTGCAGAACCAGATCGATTACGCGCTCCGGGTGGTGGCCGACATCGTCGATTCCTCCCTGCCCCGTCGCACGCCGACCCGGGAGACCATCCAGAAGGCCGTGGCGCGGATCATCAAGGATTATCCCGACATCGAGTTGAAGGGCGCCGTGATCGAGGTCTATGACGGCGAGCGGCGCCTGATCTACTCGTCATCGCTCGCCGAGGAGGAGCGGCTGCCGCTGACGGACGAGATGTGGAGCACGGCGCACCGGCAGAAGTCGCACCTTGTGACGACCGAGCTGCCCGATGGGTCGGAGATCCGGATCCTGACCAAGTCGATCTTCGACCGCCAGTTGCTGGCCTATGTGATTCAGGTCGGCCGGTCGTCCCGCGAGGCCGAATCGTCCCAGCAGAACGCCCTGCTGGTCAACACGCTCTTCATCGTGGCCGCGATCCTGCTCGTCAGCGTCGGCGGCTGGTGGCTGACCCGCCGGGCGCTCGCCCCGCTGCAGACCGTGATGCAGACGGCCCATCGGATCAGCTCGGGGGAGTTGAGTCACCGGATCGAAACGGCGGGCTACAGCGAGGAAATCCGCGAGCTGGCCCAGGCCTTCAATCAGATGACCGGACGGCTGGAGGCCTCCTTCCGCCAGATCACCGATTTCAGCGACAACGTCTCCCACGAACTGCGGATTCCGCTGTCGATTCTCCGGGGTCAGACCGAGGTCAGCCTGCGGCGCGCCCGCTCCGAGGAGGAATACCGGCAGGTGCTCCTCAGCAATCTGGAAGAGGTCCAGCGGATGGAGAAGATCGTGGAGCGGCTCCTCTTTCTCTCCCGGGCGGACCGGGGCGAGATTACCATCGTTCGGGCGCAAGTCGATCTTCGCGACCTCGTCACGAGCGTGGCGGCGCAGTTTGCGGTCCCGACCCAGCAGAAACAGCTCCGACTGGCGGTTGAGATCCCCGATGCGGCCGGGCCGAAGGATTTGTTGAGTCCGCCGGACGGCATGGTCACAATCGGCGATGAACTGTTGCTCCGCGAGTTGTTGCTCAATCTGCTCCAGAACGCCGTCACGGCCACGCCGGCCGGCGGGTCGGTGACGCTGGGACTGGCGCGGCGGGACGGAGGAGTCGACCTGTCGGTCGCCGACACCGGCTGCGGCATCCCGCCGGAGGAGATCCCGCACATCTTCGAACGGTTCTACCAGGTCGACCGGTCGCGGGCCAGCCAGGGCAGCGGCCTTGGATTGAGCCTTTGCCAATGGATTGTCGAGGCCCACGGCGGCCGGATCACCGTCGACAGCGCCGTCGGCCGGGGCAGCCGTTTCATCGTCAGCCTGCCCGCTCCTCCCGAACCTATCCAGCGCACCCGCTGAGCGGGTACCCGGCGAGCGTGAGGGGGACACAAAACGGGGACAGATTTCAAATCTGTTCCGGTGGGGACAGAATTGAATTCTGTCCCCCTTCCTTCGACGCGAGCCCCCTATAATAGATTAGAAAAAATTAATCTTCGTTTAATCGCCCGTTTACCTTCGTACGCTATTCTGCTCATTGTCGCAGTCGGATTGGCCGGCTGCATCACACCTGTCCTCAGGAGGGACGCACAATGAAGAAGGGAATCATGATCGGTAT
>JACQCE010000086.1 GCA_016201765.1 Nitrospirota bacterium | reverse complement strand
TGCCATCGGGACCGAATACAAGGGACGCCGGATCGGCTCGTTTGGAGACACGCAGGTCTTCAGTTTTCATCCGAACAAGAACATGACCACCGGTGAGGGGGGCGCGGTGGCGACCCGCGACGCCGCACTGGCCAGGGAGATTGCGCTGCTGCGCTTTCACGGGATTGACCGTGAGACGTGGAACCGGTTCGGGCCGAAGGGTAATCAGGACTACGACATCGTGGCGGCGGGGTTCAAGTACAACATGATGGATCTGCAGGCGGCGCTCGGGTTGCACCAGTTGCCGGAGCTGGACGCGTTCATCGCGCGGCGGACCGAGCTGGCGCACCGCTACCAGACGCGATTGAAGGGCTGGCCGCAGTGGACGCTGCCCGGCACGCCTGTCTACGCCCATCGTCACGCCTGGCACCTCTACACGCCGGTGATCAACCCGGAGGCGGCGGGCATGGACCGGGCGGCGTTCATGAAGGCGATGCAGGAGCGCGGAATCGGCATCGGCCTGCACTACCGGGCCGTCCATCTCTACCCCTATTACCGGACGACGTTTGGTTTTCAACGCGGAGATTACCCGCAGGCCGAATCGATCGGCGACCGGATCGTGAGTCTGCCGTTGTTCCCCGCCATGACGGACCGGGACCATGACCGGGTGATCGACGCCATGGCGGCCGTGTTTAAACGGAACTGATGATGCCCCGCCCCGCCGTCAGCGTCGTCATTCCGGTCTATAACGAGGAAGAGGTGCTCGAAGAACTCTTCACCCGTCTGACGAGCGTGATGGATGCGACCGGCCGGCCGTACGAGATTCTCTTCACCAACGACGGCAGCCGGGACCGGTCCGGCGCGCTGCTGCATGCCTTCTACCAGCGCCGGCCTTCCCATGTTCGCGTCATCGATTTTAACGGCAACTTCGGCCAGCACATGGCGGTGATGGCGGCGCTGGAGCGCGCGCGGGGCGACGTGGTGGTCACGCTCGATGCCGATCTGCAGAATCCGCCGGAGGAAATTCCCAAACTGCTGGCGGCCATCCAGCAAGGCCATGACGTGGTCGGCAGCTACCGGCGCCATCGGCAGGACAGCTGGTTTCGCCGCGCGGCATCGGCCGTGCTGAACCGGGTCCGCGAGCGGATCACCCGGATCCGGATGAAGGACCAGGGCTGCATGCTGCGCGCCTATCGCCGCCATATCGTTGAGCAGATCACAGCCAGCCAGGAGACGTCGACGTTTATCCCGGCCCTGGCGGTCAGTTACGCCGCCTCGGCGACCGAGGTGGAGGTCGAGCACGCGCCGCGGAAGGCCGGCCTGTCCAAATACCGCCTCTATGATTTGATCCGGTTGAACTTCGATCTCATGACGGGATTTTCGGTCGTGCCGCTGCAGTTGTTCACGCTGTTCGGCATGGCCGTGTCGGTGTTCAGCGCCCTGTTCGTCGTCTTCCTGTTCATCCGACGGCTGGTGATCGGTCCGGAAGCCGAGGGCCTGTTCACCTTGTTCGCCATCCTCTACTTCCTCGTCGGGGTGGGGATTCTGGGGCTGGGCATCATCGGCGAGTACGTCGGCCGGATCTACCAGGAGGTTCGCCGCCGTCCCCGTTTCGTCATTCGGTGCGTCTATGAGCAGCCGGATGCCCCGTAACGCCACGCTCGTGGTGTTCGCGTATCACGACGTCGGGTACGAGTGCCTTGATGCGTTGGTCGGCCGGCGGGAGAAAATCGCGGCCGTCTTCACGCACGCGGACAATCCCGGCGAGCGGATCTGGTTCCGGTCGGTCGCCGATCTGGCCGAACGGCACGGCATTCCGGTGCACCGGCCGGCGTCGGTCAACACGCCGGAATGGATCGGCCACATCCGGGCGCTCGAACCCTCGTTGATCTTTTCATTCTATTACCGCAATATGATCTGTCAGGAGATTCTGGACGTGCCGTCCCTCGGCGCCTTGAACCTGCACGGGTCGCTGCTGCCCAAATACCGCGGGCGCGTCCCCGTCAATTGGGCCGTGCTGCACGGCGAGAAGGAAACCGGGGTGACGACGCCGGGGATATCGTCGATCAGGAGGCCGTGGCCATCGGGCCGAAGGAGACGGCGCTGGAGGTGTTTCGCAAGGTGACCGCGGCGGCCCGGATGGTGCTTGAGCGGCAGATCGAGCCGCTCAAGCAGGGCACGGCGCCCCGGCGCCGGCAGGTCGAGGCGGAGGCGAGTTACTTCGGCGGGCGAAAGCCCGACGACGGCCGGATTGACTGGACGCAGAGTGCGGCGGCCATTTTCAACCTGATTCGCGCCGTCACCCACCCCTACCCCGGCGCCTTTACCGTGGCGGACGGCCGCCGCCTCTATCTCTGGTGGGCGGAACCGGCCGCCTCCTGTCATGGGAAACCCGGTGTCGTCTGTTCGATCGCGCCCCTGCGGGTCACCACCGGCGACGGCTGCCTGGAGCTGGCCGCGTGGCAATGGGAGGGCCGGGCCGAACAGTCCGCGGCCGCCGCGGCGCGCACCCCTCACGGATTGCGGCTGGGCCAGCGGCTCGGCGATGCGGAAGGCCCGCGGGCGACCCCGCCGGCATCAGGTTGAAAGGAGCGATGTCATGAGTCTTCGTGTGCTGATTCTCGGCGTGAACGGCTTCATCGGCAGCGGTCTGACCGAGCAGATTCTGAAACAGAAGGACTGGGAGGTCTTCGGAATGGACATGGCCAGCGACAAGCTGGAGCCGTGTCTGGGCCGCGACCGGTTCCATTTCGTGGAAGGCGACATCACGATCAACCGGGAGTGGATCGAATACCATGTCCGCAAGTGTGATCTGGTGCTGCCGCTCGTCGCGATTGCGACGCCCGCCACCTACGTGCAGGACCCGCTGCGGGTGTTTGAACTCGACTTCGAAGCCAACCTCGACATCGTCAGGAAGTGCGTGCGGTACAAGAAGCGCGTGATTTTTCCCTCCACGTCTGAAGTTTACGGCATGAGCGCCGACAAGGAATTTGACGAGGAGACCAGCAACCTGGTGCTCGGCCCGATCAACAAGATGCGCTGGATCTATTCCTGCAGCAAACAACTGCTCGACCGCGTCATCTCGGCCTACGGCCAGCAACAGGGGTTGCGGTATACCCTGTTCCGGCCGTTCAACTGGATCGGGCCCAAGCTCGACAACATCCTCGAGCCGAAGGAGGGAAGTTCCCGCGTTTTGACGCAATTCATCGGCAACATCATGCGGGGGCAGGAGATCCGTTTGGTCGACGGCGGCGCGCAGCGGCGCAGTTTCACCTACATCGATGACGGCATCGACGCCCTGCTGCGGATCATCGAAAACCAGCACGGCTGCGCCGACGGCAGGATTTTCAATCTCGGCAATCCGGCCAACGACGTGTCGGTTAGGGAACTGGCGGAAACCCTGGTGGCGTTGATCAGAACCTACCCCGCCTACGCTTCGCTCGCGGAAAAGACCAGGCTGGTGACGGTCAGCTCGAGCGACTATTACGGCAAGGGCTATCAGGACGTGCTGACGCGCGTGCCCTCGATCAGGAACGCCGAGCAGTATCTGGGCTGGAAACCCACGACCGATCTCAACACGGCGCTTCGGAAGACGCTCGACTACCACCTCGGCCGGCCGCCGCAAGAGTTGGTGAGTTAACGGCTCCTGCGCGCCATTGATGGGTACGGGGGCATGTCCGATACGCTGCTAGCGATCAAAGTTGATGTTGACACCGACCGGGGCACGCGGCTCGGCGTGCCAGCCCTGCTCGACCTGTTCAAGGGGTGCAATGTCGCCGCGACCTTTTATTTCTCCCTCGGACCCGACAACACCGGACGGGCCGTCCGGCGTCTCTTCAGGCCCGGCTTTGCCGGCAAGGTGGTCCGGACCAATGTCATCGGCGTCTACGGATTTCGCACCCTGCTCAACGGCCTGTTGTGGCCGGGCCCTCACATTGGACGGCGCAATGAAACCGTCATGCGGGCCGTCAGGGACGCGGGCCACGAGGTGGGCATTCATTGCTATGACCATATCCGCTGGCAGGACGGTCTGGCGACCATGTCCCGCGAGGAAGTCTACGCCGAATTTGACCGGGCGCGACGGGAGTTTGAGCGCATTTTCGGCCGCCCCGCCCGCACCGCCGGGGCGGCCGGGTGGCAGGCCAACCGTCACAGTTTGAGCGCCTATGATGACGCGGATCTGCGCTATGCGAGCGACGCCAGGGGGACGCGTCCGTTCTTTCCCCGGATCGACGGCCGCGTCTGCCGGACGCTCCAGATTCCCACCACGCTGCCGACGCTGGATGAGCTGCTGGGGCGGCCGGAATACCCCGAGGCGCGGCTGGCTGATTTCTACTGCCGCCGGCTGGAACCGGCGGCGCCGAACGTCCTGACGATTCACGCCGAACTGGAGGGGATCAGTCACGCCCCGCTGTTCCGCAACCTCCTGTCCCGTCTGCTCTCCGCGCCTGCGACGTGTGTCACGCTGGGTCAACTGGCCGAACGGTGGCTGCAACAGCCCGGCGCCATCCCCGTCTGCGAGCTGGGCATGGGAGAGATTGAAGGACGGTCCGGCACGGTCGCCGTGCCGCAGGCATGCGCAGGATAAACACGCATGACGGACCATCTCAACGAGGAGCTGCTCCGCACCGACACGGTATTTGCCGGCCGCTACGTGACGGTCGAAGTCCGCACGGTCCGGCTGCCGGACGGTCATCAGGCCACGCGGGAGGTCGTCTCCCCGCCCAACGCCGTCGGGGTGCTGGCGATCGATCGCGACGGCAACGTCCATCTGGTCCGACAATATCGGACGGCGCTGGGCCGGGCCATTCTGGAGATTCCGGCCGGGATTATTGATCCAGGGGAATCGCCTGAAGAGACCGGCCGTCGCGAATGCGAGGAGGAGACTGGGATGATCCCGGGCCGGCTGACGCGGCTGTGCCGTTTCTACCATTCGGTCGGTTTTTCGACCGGCCATATCGAGCTGTATCATGCCGCCGATCTCGTTCCATCGGCCCGCCGGCATGCCGAGCCCGGCGAGATGCTCGAACGGGTGGTGATGCCCTTCGGCCGGCTTGCGGGGATGGTCAACGCGGGTGAAATCGTTGACAGTAAGACGATCATTGCGGTACTGTGGCACCGTGCACGCTCAAGCGGGCCGGCCTGACCTCGTCGCGAGGAAGGCCCGTGTTCGGTGTGAAAGGAGTGCGGACGTGCCTCGCCGGCTCTTCACAATCGCGTTGCTCTGTTGGTTTATCTCCCAGGCCGCCGGCTGTCTGACCACCGTTCACATCAATCCCGCCCAGCCGCCCGCCCAGGTCAGGCTGGTGCCGGCCGATCGCGAACAGGTGTGGGCCGTCCTGCTGGGCCTTCTCGAAGAGCGCAATATCCAGATCGTGGATTCAAACAAGGCTCAGGGGTGGGTGCGCACCGATTTCATCTATTTCCGTCCGATGGATTTCGGCGAACCGGTGCTGACGGGCCGGATGATGATGGGCCAATATCTCGACGTGCAGGGCGGACGGTACCGTCTGTTGATTCAGCTCGCGCCCGCCGGTCCGGCCACCTCCGTCCGCGTGGTGGCGGATGTGCAGCGGCTGGAGCAGCGCGTGGCCGAAGCTCCCCAGGCGGAGCCCTCGTTTTCCCTTGATGCGCCGGCGCAGCAGAAGCATTATCTGGTCCAGGTGCCCCAGCCCTCCAACGGCGTGATTGAGCGGCACTTCCTTGTCGAAGTGGAAGCGGCGGTCGGCGTCGGCAATGCTCCCCCCGTTTCTCCCCGCTCCCACGCCGGGGGCCGGAGCAATGGTTGGCGGTCAGTCGGCGTCTGGGATGGTGAGGTCGGGGGTCAGGTAGGCCCAGAGGGCGGCGTGGTTCTGCGGTTCGATCGGGGCTGAAAATTCCACGCCGGCAATGGTGGCCTCGCCGAGTTTCGCCTGCCAGCGGATTGTGCCTTGCAGTGTTTCCTTCAGCGTTTCCCCCTGACGATTTAGAAACGTCAGGTGAATCGTCGCGGGTTTCCCGGCGGGCAGCGGTTCCTGACAGTAGAGCTCCAGGCCCCCGCGGCTGATGCTGCCGACAAATGCAAACAGCTCCGCTCCCAGGGCCGGCACGGCGATTTTTGCCACCGACTTGATCGTGACCCGCTGGTATCGCCGCCGTTCTATCCCCATGGTCCGGCCCCCCTCCGGCTGAGCCGCCCCATACGCGGCCCGGCCATTACCTCTGAAAGAACGCTTGAAACGCCAGGCGGCCGTCGGCCACCTGTTCGACCAGTTGCGTGAGCATCGCCCGGGCCTCTTCCCTGCTGGTTTGAAAGGTGGCATGCAGGGGTTTCCCCGGATTAAAACGGCCGTCGTGGCGGGAGAGGAACACCGCCGTTTCAAACCGGACGTCTGATGGCGGGCAGGCATGACGGTACACCCGTGCATAGAGCCACCGCCGCAGCGGCCCCCAGCGCACCTGCGACACGGTGAACCAATAGCCGCGCCATTGGACGACGGCGACGCGCGACGTCAGAAACTTCACGGTTGATGTCGTCTGGTGTTGTGAAAGATCAGCCGTCTTTGTCATCATCTTCGAGCCCGACCCCGTCCGCGTGCAGAACTGAAGCGACGATAGCAAAGTTGTCCGAATGTGTCAACGGCCTTCCTTGACAGATTGGCCAGTCTTTTCTATGCTTTACATTATGGGAGTCATTCGCGCCACACCGGCAGCCCATTCGGCTGAGTCCCCTGTCGCGGCCAAGCCGCCCTCCCGCACGCTGCTCATTGTCGATGACACGGCACCCGTTCGTGAAACGGTCCGCACCGTGTTGGGGGCGACGCGACTCTTCGGGCAGATTCTTGAAGCGGAGACCGGTCTGCAGGCCCTGGACCTGATGCAAAAAACGATGGTCGACATGTTGATCAGCGATGTGGTGATGTCGCCGCTGGATGGGTACAAGCTGACCGCGACCGTCAAACGTCAGCCGCGCTATAAGAGTCTGCCGGTCATCCTGCTGACCAGTGAAACGGATCCCAACAACAAGGTCAAGGGGCTGGACCTGGGCGCCAACGACTATGTGACCAAGCCCTTCGACCCCGGCGAACTGGTCGCGCGCGTGAAAAATCTGCTCCGGATCAAGGAGCTGCAGCAGGAGGTGGAGGAGAAGAACGCCCAGCTGGCCGAGCTCAATCAACGGCTGGAGGCGATGGCCATCACGGATGAATTAACGGGCCTGTTCAACCGTCGTCATTTCATGGAACGACTCAAGGAGGAATACGCCCGGAGCAAGCGCTATCAGATGGATCTCTCCTGCATCATGTTCGACATTGATAATTTCAAGCGGATCAACGATCAGTGGGGCCATCAGACCGGCGACAAGGTGCTCAGGGAACTGGGGGCGTTGCTCAAACGCACCCACCGCACCCATGATCTGGCCGCCCGGTATGGCGGGGAGGAATTCATTCTGATTCTCTGCCAGACGGACCACCGCGGCGCCATGCTGTTTGCCGAGCAGCTCCGCAAGCACGTGCAGGACCACCCGTTTACCACCGTGGATGGTCAGGCCTTGCCGGTGACGGTCAGCGTCGGCGTCGGGAGCCATCCCGCCCCCGACGTGACCCAGCCGGACGACCTCGTCCGCGTCGCGGACGGCGCCCTCTATCAAGCCAAGCGCACGGGCAAGAACCGCGTGGTCACCGCGCGCGAATAGCAGGGCATTGAATGCGGGGGCCCGTGCTGGAGATTTTGGAATCCAGCCGCCTCACCGACTCGGCGGCGCGCACAACGTGCTGCTCCTTCTTCGTCGCAGCGTGCGCCCTCCGATGCCCCCGCCCCCCTCGCCTTCTTTTCCCACGTTCAACAACACAGTACGCTCCGGTTCCCTCGGAGCCTGCGGTCTCCGGGTACCCGCGAAAGCGGGTGGTGGAACTTTTTGACCGGCCTGCCCGAAGAAGGCGCTGTTCAATACCCTGACAGGTAGTGGGTCAGTTTGATGGATTCCACCGTGGCAAAAATGGGGACACGTCCCAATTTCGTTGCGTGCCGTGCGTCGCACGAGGCAATTGGGACGTGTCCCTATTTTTGAGTCGGTTGCGGTGAAACTGACCCACTACCCCCTGACAGGATTGAAGTGACGCGACGGACTACTCGAAGAGTCCCAACTGCGGACTCTCTTCCGGCAGGAGAGGAATCGGATAACTGTCGCTGAAGCAGGCGGTGCAGAAGGTGGGGTTTTGGGTGTCCGCAACGGCCCGCAGCATGCCTTCCTGGCTGAGGTATTGCAGACTGTCGGCCGTAATGTAGTCGCAGATCTCCCTGACGGGCCGTGAGGAGCCGATCAATTCCTCCTTCGTCGGCGTGTCGATGCCGTAATAGCACGGGGCGATGATCGGCGGGGAACTGATCCGCATGTGCACTTCCGTGGCGCCCGCCTGCCGGATCATTTTCACGATCTTCCGGCTGGTCGTGCCCCGGACGATGGAATCGTCCACGACAATCACGCGCCGGCCGCCGAGCACTTCCCGCACCACGTTCAGTTTAACCTTCACGCCGAAGTGGCGGATCAACTGCTGCGGCTGGATGAACGTGCGGCCCACGTAATGGTTGCGGACCAGGCCGGTCTCGTACGGAATCTTCGATTCGGCGGCATAGCCGAGCGCGGCGGGCACGCCGGAATCCGGCACGGCGATGACGACGTCCGCGTCGACCGGCGCCTCCCTGGCCAGTTCCCGGCCCAACTGACGGCGAATGCCGTAGACGTTCCGGCCGAAGACCTGACTGTCCGGCCGGGCGAAATAGACGTGCTCGAAGATGCAGGGCGCATGCGTGACCGGCGGAAAGGGCGAATAGGACGAGACCCCCTTGTCGTTGATGACGATCAGTTCGCCGGGTTTCACGTCCCGCACGAACTCGGCCTCGATCAGATCAAAGGCGCAGGTTTCCGACGCCACCACCCAGGCATCGCCGTTCGGCCGGCTTGATTTGAGCCGGCCCACGGAGAGCGGCCGGAGGCCGTAAGGATCACGCACCGCCAGCAGGCCGTGCTCCGTCAGCATCAACAGCGAGTAGGCGCCCCGCAGGCGCTGCAGCCCGTCGACGACGCGGTCCAGAAATGTTTTGCCCTGCGAATGCGCGATCAGGTGGATGATCACTTCCGTGTCGGCGGTCGATTGGAAAATCGCCCCGTAGGCCTCCAATTCCGCGCGGAGCAGGCCGGCATTGATCAAATTGCCGTTGTGAGCCACCACCAGCGTGCCCAGGGCATAATCGGCCACCAGCGGCTGGACGTTTTTGAGGCCGCTGCCGCCGGCTGTCGAATAGCGGTTGTGACCGACGGCCGTCTGGCCCAGTAACCGTTGGAGCCGGTCCTGCGTGAAGAGTTCGTTGACGAGTCCGATCCCCTTCTCGACGTGAAATTGGGCCCCGTCGTACGAGACGATGCCGCTGCCCTCCTGGCCGCGGTGCTGGAGCGCGTACAAACCCAGATAGGTCAGGTTGGCCGCCTCAGGGTGGCCGTAGACGCCGAAGACGGCGCACTCTTCCTGAAGTTTATCCGAACGGATCAACGTCACGACGCGTCCCCCATCTGTTGCGGCAACCCGAGACGCCACGTAGTATGAAGCGCGGTCAGGTCGATGTCAATGACCGGCCGGCCGGCCGGCGCCGCGGCCGGGGAGGACGTTGATGCGGCCACGCTGATCGTCAACCTGCCGCCCCCCACCCGTCCGATGACGGTCCATGGCGCAGATGCTGAACTTAATATTTTACTTGCTTCTTCGAGTCTATCCTCTTGAATGGTCAAGATAATTCTCGATTGCCATTCTCCAAACAAGACGCCATCGGTTCTGAGGTGGGCGGCGCCGGGCAGCGACACGACCGCTCCCATTCCACGGGGTGTGGACGGCGTCACGGTGCCGAGCGCCGATTCCGCCAGGGCGACCGCCAGGCCGCCTTCCGCGCAATCGTGCGCGGAGCCGGCCAGCCCGGCGGCGATCAACGCGCGACAGGCCTGTTGCACAGCGAGCTCCTGGGCGATATCCACATCGGGCAGCAATCCCCGCTCCTGGTGGTGGATCAGCCGCAAATATTCGCTTCCCCCGAGCGCGTCGCCCTGGGGTCCCAGCAGAAGGATCAGGTCGCCTTCGGATTGAAACGAAGGCCCGACTATTCTATCAGGCCGGCCCGGACGGTCGAGCAATCCGAGCGTGCCGACCACCGGCGAGGGATAGATCGGCTGCCCGTTGGTTTCATTGTACAGGCTGACGTTGCCGCTGATCACCGGCAGCCCCAACTGCCTGCAGGCGTCGGCCATCCCCTCGACGCAGGCGGCGAACTGCCACATCGTCTCCGGTTGCTCCGGACTGCCGAAATTCAGGCAATCGGTCACGGCCAGCGGCGTGGCGCCGACGCAGCTGACGTTGCGCGCGCCTTCGATCACGGCGATGGCGCCGCCCAGGTAGGGATTCAGCAGGCAGTAGCGGGAATTGCCGTCGACGGACAGGGCGATGGCCTTGTCGGCGTGGCCGATTCGGACGACGGCGGCGTCGGCGCCCGGCGGCACGACGGTGTTGGTGCCCACCATGTGGTCGTATTGCTGATAGATCCAGGCCTTGCTGGCGAGCGAGGGGCTGGCCAGCATCGTCAGCAGCACCTTGGTCAGATCGCCGGGCACCGGCATCATTTCCAGCGGCAGCGATTGTAGTAGTTGCACGTACGCCGGGGTTTTCATCGGGCGTTCGTAGACGGGCGCATCGTCGGTCAACGCCCGGATGGGCAGCGAGGCCGCCGCGGCTCCGTGCCAGAAGAGTTCCCAGCGCCCCGTGGTCGTCACCTCGCCGATGACGGCCGTTTCCACGTCCCACTTCCGGCAGACGGCTTCGACCGCCGGCAGGCGGTCAGGCGAGACCACGGCCAGCATCCGTTCCTGCGACTCCGACAGACAAATCTCCTGCGGGGTCATCTTCTCTTCCCGTTGCGGGACGCGATCCAGCTCCAGGCGAAGGCCCGTGCCCGCCCGGCTCGCCATTTCGACCGATGAGCTGGTCAGGCCCGCCGCGCCCATGTCCTGCAGGCCGACAAGCAGGCCCTGCCCGATCAGCTCCAGGCAGGCTTCCAGCAGCTTCTTTTCCATGAACGGATCGCCCACCTGCACGTTCGGCCGTTTGTCCTCGTCGCCCGATTCAAATTGCGCCGAGGCCATCGTGGCGCCGTGGATGCCGTCCCGCCCGGTTCTGGAGCCCATGTAGACGACGCGGTTGCCGGGGCCGGCCGCGACGGCGCGAAGCAGCCGGTCGGCCCGGAGCACGCCCGCGCACAAGACATTCACCAGCGGGTTGCGGCTGTGCATCTCCTGGATGACCAGTTCGCCGCCCACGGTGGGAATGCCGACGCAATTGCCGTACCCGGCGATGCCACGGACGACGCCGTCGAGCAACCGGCGGTTGGCCGGGTCCTCCAGCGGGCCCATCCGCAGCGAATCCATCAACGCGACCGGCCGGGCGCCCATGGTGAAAATATCCCGGAGGATGCCGCCGACCCCCGTCGCCGCCCCCTGGTAGGGTTCGATAAAGGAGGGATGATTGTGGCTTTCGATTTTCATGGCCACCGCCCAGCCGTCGCCGATGTCGACGACGCCGGCGTTTTCGCCGGGTCCCTGCAGCACGCGGGCGCCCGTTGTGGGAAATTTTTTGAGATGAATCTTTGAGCTTTTGTAACTGCAATGTTCGCTCCACATGACGGAGAAGATATTCAGTTCGACGTCATTGGGACGGCGTCCCAGCAGACCGACAATCCGGCGGTATTCCTCCTCCGTCAGGTTGTAACGGTCCCGCAGCCCCGGAGGAGCCGCGCTTTCAGCCCGGGAGGCGGAGGCCGCCGGGTCATTCAATGGTTTGGGCGATGGTTTGGGAGATTGCCAGGGGGGCCGTCCGGCGCCCCACCACCGTTTGATTCGTTCGAAGACCATGCGGTTAAACGGGGGCCGCGGCGCGCAATGCCGGCCCCGTGGCGGAGGAAGCCGCACGGACCAGACTGTCGATCAGGCACAGGCCGTCCGTGCCCCCGAGCCGGGCATCGACCGCCCGCTCGGGATGAGGCATCAGGCCGACGACGTTGCCGTCCCGATTGCAGACGCCGGCGATCCCGTTGAGGGCGCCGTTGGGGTTGTCGGCCGCGTCGACGCGACCGTCGGACGAGCAATAGCGCAGGATCACCTGTCCCCGTTCTTCGAGGTCGCGGAGCGCCGGCTCCTCGAGCCAGTAGCGTCCTTCGGCGTGGGCGATCGGGAGGGAGAGCACCTGGCCGGCCCGGCAGTCCCTGGTCAGGGCGCTGGCGGTTTGTTCAACGCGGACGAAGACGGGACGGCAGATGAAGCGGAGACCGGTGTTGCGGAGCAGGCTCCCCGGCAACAGCCCGGCTTCGGTCAGGATCTGAAAGCCGTTGCAGATGCCGACGACCACGCCGCCCGATTTGGCGTGACGGTCGATGGCCGCCATGATCGGGGACAACCGCGCGATGGCGCCGCACCGGAGATAATCGCCGTAGGAAAAGCCGCCGGGGAGGACGACGGCCCCGCACCCCTGGACGGAATCGTCCTTATGCCAGAGCGGCACCGCCTCGATGCCGCGGGCTTCAAGCGCCCAGAGGCAATCCTGGTCGCAATTGGAGCCCGGAAAGACCACCACACCCACGCGCATGACGTCACCCCACAGGAATGCACGGATTCTAACACAGGGATGTATCGTCGGCAAGCAAGCTCAAGCAGCATCGAAGCCAGATGGACTGTGGATTACGATGGACAAGGGCCGAGCGTCGATCTGACACGCGAGCCGTGAGGACAACCCGTATGGCGATGGGGGTTGTCAGGGGGAGCTGAGCATGCTCCCCCTGACTTCAATTACGACGGAAACGAGCTGCGCGTGCGGGCCATCAGCGCCGCGGCAATGGAGGGCAGCGGCAGCACCTGGTTGACGGCGCCCGCATGGATCGCCTCGCGCGGCATGCCGAAAATTTCCGCGGTTTCCTCGGATTCGGCGATCGTATGGCCGCCGCGCGCCTTGATGGCCAGCATGCCGGCCTTGCCGTCGTCGCCCATCCCCGTCAACAGGATGCCGACCACGCCCTCCTTTAGCAGATTCGCGGCCGCCTCCATCGTCAGATCGATCGACGGCGCGTACCGGTCGGCCTCCTGCTTGGGCAGCAGCCTGGCGTGGAGGCGCGGGACCCTGCCGTCGAGGGTGAGATGGAAGTTGCCCGGCACGACCAGAATCTTCCCCGGCTCGATCGTGTCGCCGTCGCGGGCTTCGCAGACCGCCAGGGGACACTGGGTGTTGAGCCGTTCGGCAAAGTGGCGGGTGAAGACCGGCGGCATGTGCTGCGCGATGACGATGGGTGAGGGAAACGTCGGCGGCAGTTCCCGCAGAATGGCCTGAACCGCGGGCGGGCCGCCGGTCGACGCGCCGATGACGACCAGGCGCACCGACGAGTCCGCGCCGTTCAGGCCAAACGGCTGGACCGATCCGGGCTGGACCGGCGTGGCCAACAACCGGCTGCGGTGGGCGATGGCCTTCAAACCCACGGCCGAGATCTGCTCCAGTTTGTCGCACAACTCCTGTTTGAGCGACAGGATTTCCAGCGATGCCCGCGGCGACGGTTTGGCCATGAAATCGGCCGCCCCGAGTTCCATGGCGTGGAAGACGCTGGCGTGGCTGTCGTGGGAACTGAAGACCAGCACCGGCACCGGCTGCGTCGACATCGCCCAGCGCAGGAAGGCAAACCCGTTCATGCGGGGCATCTCCAGATCCAATGTAACCAGATCGGGCATCGCGCTGCGCATCATCGCCATGGCGTCCACGCCGTCGGCTGCGCGGCCGACGACTTCAAAACGGCCGGAGTTGTTCAACATCTCGGCAATCGATTGGCGAAAAAACGCCGAATCATCGACCACCAGCACGCGCCATTTTCTCCGGGCGCCGCCGGGCCGTTGCCCCTGCGGTCTCATCCCCTGCGCGTCCCTCCCCCGTCCCGCCATCTCCGTCCCCCCTTTTCCCCGTTGCCGACCGTCTGCGGTCATGCGCTACGACCCCGTCCGTTTCGGTTGCCCGGCGAGCGACGCGGCGGACGGCGCCGCCGGCTTTTGATAGACCAAATCGTGGCTGAGGTGGCGCAACTGAAACGCCGTCGAGATGTTCAGCAGCGATTCGGCGTGACCGAGCAGCAGACTGCCGCCCGGATTGAGCTTGTCGTAGAACAACTCCGCCACCCGTTGTTTGGCCGCCGCATCAAAATAAATCATGACGTTCCTGCAGAAAATGAAATCCATGCCCCAGATCAGCCCCTGCCGATGCTGATCGAACAGATTCAGGCAGAGAAAGGTGACCGGTTGCCGAGGCGGCTCCAGCAGTTTCATGCCCCCCGGCGCCGGTTCGAAATACCGGGAGAGATAATTCGGATCCATGACCCTGAACGAACTCTCCCGATAGATCCCCCGCCGCGCCTGCTGCAGCACCCGCGGGCTGATGTCGGTGGCGATGATGTTGATGTCCCACCCGCGCAGGGACGGCTCATCGAGCAGAAGCATCGCCAGTGAATAGGGCTCTTCGCCCGTCGAACAACCGGCGCTCCAGATGCGCAATGTCCTGGGCTGGTTCGGTTTCTTCATGAACTCCGGCAGCAATTCGCGCACGAAGTCCTGAAGCTGGTTGATCTCCCGGAAAAAATAGGTTTCATGTACGGCGACCAGATCGATGCATTCCGCCAGCTCCTCTTCGCGGCGCCGGTCGTAGCGAAGGTAGAGATAATAATCCCGGAAACTGGCGCACTGGCAGTGGCGCAGCCTCGATTGCAGGCGGGATTCGAGCAGCGATTTGTTCTGGGAATCGAACCGGAGGCCGCAGTGCTGATAGATCAATTCATGGAGGAGGGCGAACTCCTCGTCGGATAACGGGATCTTCGGCGGATGGAGCGGATTGACCGCCATCATCGCCGCCCGGACCGCAGGGGGTGAGGCGCGTCATCAACCTGACGCGGTGAGAGCAGGCGTGACGCCTCCTCGCGAATCCGGGGATGGGGATCGTCCGCGGCGAGTTCCTCCAGCCGGCGCCGGGCCCGCTCAGGGTTCATGACCATCAGCGCCCGCATCCCCGCGGCGCGCACGGTCCAGACCGGATGCCGGAGCGTGTGGTACGCGTCATTGACGCATTGATGCCACCGGTCGTCCTCCTGCGCTTGACCGGCCGGCTGAATGGCCGCCATGGCCGACAGCGCCCTGAGCGCGGCCGCGACGACATCGGGATCTTCGTTGCGCATGGCATCCCGCAGGGTCTCCATGTCGCCGGCGCCCGGATGATCGGCCACGGCCTCCAGAGCGGCAATCCGCACGGCCCCGCTCTCATCACGCAGAAACTTGCGCAGACCGGCCGTCTCCGCCGCCCCGCCCGATGCCGCCGATCTCGCGGCGATGCCGCGCACCCATTGATCGGGGTCGTCGGCCAGGCACCGCCACCATTGTGCCGGCAGCATCCCCTCGCGCCGTTGCAACGCCCTGGCCGCTTCCAACCTGACGCTTGGCGCCTCATCACCCAGCGCCAGCAGGAAATAATCGTTCAGGTCCACCAGGGTATTCAAATTGATCGTCTCACCCAGCGAATCCCCGAGCTGATTTAATGCCATCACGGCGGCGGTTCGCACGGCCGGTTCGGGGTCGTGCAACGCCCGCGTCAGCGGCTCCAGCCCCTCGGCCGTCTGCAACACCCCCAACGTTCTCGCGGCCGTCACCCGGGTGTGGGGGGATTCCTCTTCCAGCAAGGCAATCACGGCGGCCACCGCGGTCTCGTTGCGGCACTGTCCCAGGGCCCAGACGGCCGCCTCCCGCACCTCCGGGTCGCGATCCAGGAGCAGCCGGACCAGCGCCGGGGCGAAATCGCGATCGGCCTGGGCGGCGATGCCGAGCACGGCCGACCGTCTGACACGGGCGTCGGTCGACGTCAGGGCCTCTTTCATGACGGGCAGCACCAATGGCTCGGCCGTGCCCGCGAGCAGCTCGATCAAGGCGCAATAAATGGTCGGCGTCGACCGGGGGAGCATGTCCAGCAATTCATGGATGTGTTCGGTGGTCATCATGGATAAGGCCTGCTTGGCCTCGTTCGCCAGATCGCCGCCCAGCGCGTGCACGAGCGGTATGACGGCTTCCGGTTCCCGCATCCACCCGGCCAGGCCGATCGCCGCCCGCTGAACGGCGGCGTCGGACGTCTCCAGCTTTTCCAGCAGATCGCCCTGATGATTCGGCTGGTAGCACGGTCTGAGTTCGGCGAGCAGTTCGTCCCGCCGGGGCTGCGGCAGACGACGCATCACCCGGTCGAGCGCCACCAGGACGTGATTCCGTTCCTGGGCCGTCCCGGTTGTCCACCATTGCCAGAGCGCCGCGGCGGCCGCCCTGTCCCCGATTTGACCGAGCACGTCCATGGCGGTCGCCCGGAGGGCCGTGTCGGCCAGCGCCTGCACCACCGCGGGTTCGGCTGCCGGATCATCCAGTTGCTGCAGGGCGGTCAGCGCCGCGAATCGAACCGGCGCCGTGCCGTTCCGTAATCGTTCCAGCACGGCCTGCAGGGCCCGATGGTCCCCGATTTTGGCCAGTGCGTCCAGCACGGAGATGTGCAGATTGTCGTCCCCGGTCCGCAATTCGTCGATCAGGGGGCCGACGGCGGCGGCCGCCCCCATGAGACCCAGGACTTCAACGATGAATTTTCGTTGCTCGATGTTCGTGGTGCGCAATGCGTCCAGCAGGGAGGCCGTGACCCGGTCGCCGCCCTCGTCATCCGCCCCCAGGCTGACCATGACGTCGATGGCGGTGATCCGCTTCCACGGGTCGTCGCTGTCGATGATTGCGACAATCAGATGGTCCAGCAACAACGGGGTCGGATGGCCGCGCTTCAATGCATTGGCCGCCGCCTTGCGAACGCGCCATTCCGCGTCCCCCAGCATCTCAACCAGGAGGGGCAGTCGCTTCGCATCCGGAAGCCGGGAGGCCTGTTGGATGGCCTCGATCCTGACGTCAGGATTGTTGTCGTGGAGTGTGGAGATCCATCTGGGCGAACCAGGCACCGGCAAAGCCCTCCCCAAGCGTGACGGCTATCGCCCTCTGGACGACCGTGAATCCCGTTGGTTGTTCATCAAACGCGTGGCATCCGGGTCGAACCCCGACGCCGGCGGCGCGTTGCGGGTTTGAGGAGCCTGTTCGATCAGCGCCTGCACCCGTTTGACCAGTTCACGATAGAGCATGGCGTGGGGCAGCATGGCGTCGGGCCCGTAGAGCATGGACGTTTCCTCCACCTCGTTGCCGCGATTCTGCCAGTTGGTGACCAGCAGCACTTTCAATCCGTGGTGGCGTTTGCTGCGCTTGAGCAGTTCGCACACGTCCATCCCGCTCAAATCCGGCAGGGCATCGTCGACAATCACGACATTGGGCTGAAGCTGATCCACCAGCGTCAGTGTTTCCCTTCCCGTTTCACTGGTGGCGACGTCGATATGGGCGGCGGTCAGCAATTCCTTCACGATCTCCAGGCTGGCCTTTCCCGGAAAGACGGCCACGACCTTCGGGGACGGCGTGGAGGATTTTGGGGGCCCCGCGTCCTCCTCATCGGCGGGATTGACCATCGAGACGGCCATCGTCAATTTCAACAGCGTGTGGCACTGGGTGCAGAGAAATTCCTCCACGCCGTGCTGCAAATCCAGCGGCGTGTCCAGAACGGTCTGGCACTTCGGACAGCTGAGTGACATCTCAACCCGGTCCTTTCGACTCCCGACGGCCGGTTTGCTGCAGTTTGAACCGGGCCAACTCCCGGTCCAGCAGGCCGGCCTGTTCCACCAGTTGCTTGACGGCCTCGCCGACCCGCCCCAGCGTTTCGACATTTTCCGTGGCCACGCGCTGAATCAGGGTGATGGCTTCGACGATCTCCTCGCTCTGCGTCGTCTGATGATGGGTGGCCTGGGCAATGGCCTCGGTTTCAGTGCTCACCTTTTCAACCAGCTGGTTGATCTGTTTGTTGCCCTGTGCCTGCTGCGTGGTGGCCACTTTGACCTTTTGCGTGATTTCCTTCATGTGCTCGGTCGCTTCAATGAGCAGATTGGAATCGCGGCTCTGCTCGTTGGTCGCCGTGGCGATCTGCTGGACCATTTCGTTGACCTTGCGCATGGCGTCCGTGACGGTGACCACCGCCCGCGCCTGCTCGTCGGTCGCCGAGGCGATCTGACGGATCCGCTGGGTCGCCTGTTCTGAATTGGCAAAGATCTTTTTGAGGGCTTCGCGCGCCTGCTGGGACCGCTGCACGCCCTCGTCCACGCGCTCGGACCCGCCGATGATCAGCTTGACGGCGTTTTGTCCCTCCTCCTGCAGTCCGCGGATGATGTCATGGATCTCCTGCGTGGAGCTGGCCGTCCGCTCCGCCAGTTCCTTGATCTCGTTGGCCACCACCGCGAACCCCTTGCCGTGTTCGCCGGCCTGCGCGGCGATGATGGCGGCGTTCAACGCCAGCAGGTTGGTCTGCTCCGCGACTTCATCGATCACGGCCACGATTTTGCCGATCTGCCCGATCCGCTGTTGCAGTGTGCCGATCACCTCGGAGATCTGCTGGGCATACTGCCGGATCCGGTCGATGCCGTCGATCGTCTGTTCGACCGCCCGGTTGCCCCGGTCGGCGTCCTCGATCACCTGTTTGGAAAATTCGACGGTTTCGTGCGTGTTGCCCCTGATCTGCTTGATGGACGCGTCCATTTGCGACATGGAGGCCGCGGTTTCCTCGGCTGAGGCCGAGAGCAGGGTCACGTTTTCATTGATTTCCTTCGAGGACGACGACACCCGGAGAATCGACGCCACCGCCTCCTCAACGGAGGACAGGAGCGTGGTGGCTTCGGCGGCGATGCCGTCGATCGACGTCGACATCTCCAGGACGGCCGCCGTGCTCTCTTGCGACAGGCTCGACAACTGGTAGGCGCGCTCGCTGACGTTTTTGATCGATCCGCTGATCTCCTTCACGGAGCGCGAGGTGGTCTGCGCCGCGTCGGTCTGCACTCTGGCGCCGTTTTCGATCCGCTCGGTGCCGCGCACGATCTCATTGGTCGTCTCGGTCACCTGTTTGCCCGTCCTGGACACGCGGGTCATGATGCCGTTGAGCTTTTCGACAAATTGGTTGAACGACGCGGCGAAGACGCCGATCTCGTCCTGTGACGACACGATCAGGCGCTTGGTCAAATCCCCCTCGCCCTCGGCGATGTCCTGCACGCGGTCGACGGCGTCATGCAGGGGTTTGAGCACAAAACGTCCCATGGAAAACTTGATGAACACCACCACCATCAACAACACCCCCGCGCCCGCCGCGGCGAGATTCCGCCGGGCCAGACTCAACGTGGCGTAGGCAGGCTCCAGCGTGGTGGTGATCATCAGGATGCCGCGCAATTTGTGGGAGGCGCCGTGGCAGAAATAGCACTGGGGAAAATTCGGCAGCGGGCGCAGATAGGTGAGGACCTTCTTCCCATCCACCACGTCTTCATAGGAGTAGTCCATCGCCCCGTGCCGCCGAATGGCGTCTTCCGTCGGCAGTGTTTGCGTGGTGTCATTCAACTGTTTCAGCACCGATTGGTAGAACCGGCGAAACCGCTCCCGATCGACTTCAGCGGCGGCATTTTGAGCTTCGTTGACGTCGATCTGATCTTTGTGAATCCACTCTTCTTTGAACGCCGAGGTGATCCGGCCGCGCACGTCGTCGAGCGTGGCGTTGTCCGCAAAGGCCTTCTCCCCCGCGTGTTGCTTGACGTACGGGGCGTCGCCCCGCACGATTTGAAGGCGGATGACGCCGTTGAGCGTTTGCAGGTCGTTGATCAAATGACGCACCAGGTCCGCCCGAAACTGGACCATGTCCTTGTCCAGCGTCTCATGAATCGTCGAGGCCAGGAGAGCCGACTTTCCCGCCTCCGCCTCCAGCATGTTCCGCTCCATTTTTTTAAAGAACGCATAGAACACGGAAGACAGGGCGATCGTGAGCACCAGCAGCAGGAGCAGCATGAGCTTGTACTCCATGCGTTGACGAATCCACTTGAATCCATTAGCCATTGGATGCTCCTGGGGATGCCCCCGTGGAGACGCCCTGAGCGACCCCGGCGGGGGCGCCGGACCGGCTCCCGGCGCCGCAGCCGGCGCTGATCGATGCGCCATCAATGATAAAGGCATACGCATGATGGAGCCGGCACACACCGGAGACCACACCGTGGTCCTGCAGGCCGACCTCACCGGGCGGTTGAATGGATTGTTCATCCAGTTCGATGACCGCGTCGACCCGGCCGACCTCCAGGGCGCCGGGTGGATTGCCGTTCAGGACCAGCAACCGCCGCTTGACGGCGGAGCCGGGCGCAGCCGCTTCCTGATGATCGCCCGCCGGCGGTTCGAGGCGCAGCCGCATGACCGGAATGGCCCTGCCCCGGTAGTCAACGATCCCCGCGACGATCATGCCACGCTCCGCGGCTTCGGCCGCCTGTGTTGACGGCCCGGCGGGAAACCGGGGCAGCGGGAGCAGTTCACGGGCCGGGAGGATCTCCACCAGATGCCCGACCGGCATGACGCACCATCGCGTTCCGATGAGAAAGGTGACGACCTTCATGCGACCTGTTCCTCCGGGTCGATTGGAACGGGCGACGCGGCGCCGTTGGCCCCCGACCTGGCCGCCGTCATCTGCAGGGTGGCCGCCGCCTGACGCAATGTTCCGCTCAACGCCGTCAATTGGGCCGCCTGTTGGACGATGCGGGTGTCATGATTCCGGAGCTGGAGGATGGAGGCGCTGCAGTCATCCAATGTCCGGCGCAACGACAGGCAGCGGTCCGTCATCGGGTCCACGGCCTCGTGGATTCGACGGCTGGCCGTCTGATGCTCCCCCTTAAACCGCTTCATGTGACCGACGGCCTGACTCATGTGGCCGGCCAGTTCCACCACGCGAAAGGCCAGTCCCTGATGGTGCGTCGCCACCCGCTGGACGAATTGAATGCCGCGGATCATCTGCTCGATCGAATGGCTGAACAGCTGCATGCCTTTCGTCTGTTCCTCCATCGATCGGGCGACGCCGGTCATCAGCTCGATCGACCGTCTGACGTGCTCGGTCATGCTCAGAAACGGTTGGTGTGACTGCGCCGACTGCTCCATGCCCTGGTCGAGATGCGTTTGACAGCCCAGGACGGCCTGGCCGGCCCGGTCCGCCCCTTCCTGAACGGAGCCGATCACGGCGGCAATCTCCTTGGCCGATCGCGCGGTCCGGTCGGCCAGCACCCTGATTTCATCGGCCACGACGGAAAAACTTTTCCCCTCTGCGCCGCTTTGTGCCGCCAGAATCGCGGCGTTCAGGGCCAGCAGGTTGGTCTGTTTGGTGATGCCTTCGATGACGCCGATGATTTTTCCAACCGCCCCGGATTGGGCGCGAAGTTCGTGGATGGCGCTCAGGGATTGTTCAAGGGCGACCCGGATGGCCGACAGATGATTCTGCGCGGCGGACGCGCCTTCAGGGGCGTGTTCCTCGATCTCCTGTTGGACCCGCATCATGGACTTGGCGGCTCCGCGCACCTGCTCCACGATGGTCCTCGAGCCGGCGCCCAGTTGTTCGGCCGTCGCCCCGTTCTCGGTGGCGCGGGTCAGCCAGTCGTCGGCGTGGCCGTTGATCTCCTGAAACGCCGCGGCAATCTCCGCCGCCTGCGACGAGGATTCCTCGACAAACTGGTTGACGGCCGGAAATGTGTCCGCGACGCGCCCGACCGTGACGCCCAGTTCGGCCAGGGCCGAGGACATGCCGTCAATAAACGCCGACAGTTGCTGGAGTTGCTCGTTCGCAAGCCGATGGCGTTCCGCAATGTCCTGCAGACACCGGTTGTTCTCCTGTTCAATTCCCTGCTGCGCCTGCCCGATGGCCAGGAGCGTCTGACCGGCTTCCCGGCATTCACCCGATACGGAGACCACCATCGTCTTGGCCCGGTCCGCATGGCGCCCCTCCGCCACCCGTTCCGCGAGTTCACCGAGCAGCGATCGGATCGGAGGCGGCATGGCGGCGACCGCTTGAGGGTCGAGCGGCCGTCCGTCGACCAGGGCCCTCAGCAGCCGGGTCAGCGGTTCCATCGTTCCCTGTTTCGAGAAGACCGCGCTCAACATGATCAGTCCCGCCCCGCGGGGGGAAATGCCACGATCCGGCTCACATCAAGCAAGGCAAAGGTGCGCCCGTTCCGATGAACGATGCCCCGCAGGAGCTCCCGATGGGGCGCCGCCAGCAGCGGCGGCGGCGGATCAATCTGGTGCGTCTCCAGATCGATCAATCCCTGCACGCTGTCCACCAACAGTCCTCCAAGGCCCTTGGCCGTTGCCAGCACAACGACCCGGTTTTTCGGCGTCGGCGCGCGGTCGGTCATGCCCAACCGCCGACCCAGATCAATGACGGCGACCACCACCCCGCGCAACGAGCAAATCCCCTTCAACCAGGCGGGGCTTCGCGGGACCGTCGTCAACTCCGGCGGCCGGATGATTTCCTTGATCGTCGACACGTCGATTAAATAGTGCTCCTGCGCAACCCGGCAGACCAGCCACTGGGCGGATGACGGCGCCGCCGCTTCGTCCGGTTGTCGTGTCGTGGTGGCTGTCTGCGCGCTCATCTCTCACTGGTCCGGGATACAATGGCTATGCCGCGTCCGTTTCCTGTCCGTCGGGGGTTGCAGCGGATGCGGCGGCCTCATCGCGCGGGGAATCCGATACCGACGCCATTTCACGATGCACCCGTTCGGCCGCCCGGCTGACGACCACTCCCTCATCGATCAGCTGTTTGATCCGTTGCAGCACGGTAATGTCAAGGCGGCTGAACCGCCGGAACAATTTCGCTCCGTGGCGTTCAAGATGAGGGTTCACCACGCCGATCAGAACCCAATAATCCAGTTGACGATGAGAAATGCCGACGGCCCGGCAGACCTCTTTCGCCCCGTAGGGATGGGTGTGCAGGGAATGATTTTTACTTTTTACATCGTATTCGTTTCGCATTGTCTGTCGGTCTCACCGGGTCTCTTTTTAACAAGCCACAGCCATGTACCATCAGGGATGCAACAGGTGTGCCATCTTGATGTGCTCGTTCTGCAGGAAAAAATTGACAGAGGGGAAGATAATTCAATTGTCATATCAATCAGTTAGGTAATTGTGTGCCTTGGCTGGATGAACAACTGGGTGGAGCGGGTCTAATGAACGGTCATCGATGGGACAGGGAGTACAAAAATTGTCACTACCCGGCGGGGACGACGCGGTTCGATGCCTCATCCAGCAGGGCCGGAATATCCAACACAAGGATCATCCTGCGGTTGCCCAACTCCGCGGCGCCTGCGACCCCGGATATCACTCCCTGCAGGAGCTCTCCGATGGTTTTGATCACAATCTCCTGCTGGCCTTCGATCTCATCCACGACCAGGCCCAGCCGGCTTTCCGCCGAGCCGACGACGACAATGTAGAAGTCATCGGTGTGAGCCTGGGATGACGCCGCGCAGGCAAAATGCTCCCGAAGTCTGAGCAGCGGGAGCGTGCGGCCGCGCAGCTCCATGACCTCCGCGCCTTCAACCGTGCGGATGTCCGATTCGCGCCCCAGCAATGTTTCCGTCACATTGCTCAGCGGGATGGCGAACAGCTCCGCGCCGGCCCGAACCAGGAGAGCCCTGATAATGACGAGTGTAATCGGCAGCGTGATCGAAAAGGTCGTCCCCACGCCCGGCGTCGTCGTCACGTCAACCAGGCCGTTGAACGCGGCGATGTTCCTGGCCACGACGTCCAGCCCGACCCCCCGTCCCGACACTTCGCTGACTTGTTCGCTGGTGCTGAAGCCCGGCTGAAAGAGGAATTCAATGATGGCGTCATCCGTGTAGGCTTTGTTCGGGTCCGCCAGCCCCTTGTCCACCGCGATCTCCCGAACGCGCGGCAGGTTGATGCCCTGCCCGTCGTCCGACACCTCGATCACGACGCTGGTGCCCTGAGGCCTGGCGCGCAGGGTGATCTGACCGGCTTCCGGCTTGCCGGCCGTCTGTCGGCCTTGCGGCGATTCCAGGCCGTGGTCCATGGCGTTGCGGATCAAATGCAGCAACGGGTCGGCGATCGCCTCGACCATGGTCTTGTCCAGGCGGGTCTCCTCCCCGCTCATGCGCAGATCGACGGCCTTGCCCAGCTCCCGGGACAGTTTGCGGGCCGCGCGCGTCAATCGGTCGAACAGCTGGCTCAGCGGCACCATTCTGGCCTCGACCAGCCCTTCCTGCAGTTCCGTCAGCCGGTTCTCCACCGTGTGCAGGGATTTGACCAGGCTGCCCGCCAACCCGGCCGACCCCTCCCGATCCAGCAGTTCCCTGGCCAGCTGATACAGGACGGCCTTTTGGAGCACGAGCTCGCCCATGACGTTGAGCAGATGGTCCAACTGATGGATTTCAACCCTGACCGTGTCGGTCAGGCTTCGCACCGATGTGACCGTCTCGCCGGCGTGCGGGGCGGGCCTTGCCGCATGGGGGGTGGCATCGGATGGGGTGGACGGGGTTGTTGTGGCGGAGGCCGGCGGTCGCCCCAGGACGGTGAGACGGGCCGTGGCGCCGGCGCCGTCGGCGATCTCCCGCTCCGATCGAGCGCTGCCGATGATCAGCTCAAATCCGATTCGCCCGGGGTCGATTGATTGTTCGGACGATGGCCCCGGGGGTTGATCCGGTTGCGTGCCGTCCGCCGGGGGGGCCGGTTCGCCGATCTGCGGAACAGTGGCGATCAATTCTCCCAATGCTTGAAGGCGGCCGGTGAGCAGGCCGAGCTGCCGGTCGAAGTCCTCGAGACTGAAATCCGCCCGCACGGCATACACCGTCCGTCCCATGCGGAGATTTTCGCGCAGACGGTGCTCTTCATAGGTGGTCAGGGCGGTGCTTAAACGGGCCGGAATCCCCAACGAGTCCAGCGGGGGGCCGGCGCTCCCTGCGGACGCCGACATGGTCTGTTTGATCCGGTTGGAATAGTCCGCGGTCTCCTCGCCCAGGGCGGTGTCATCGGCGTCCGATGCGCCCGGTTTGGCCGCGGCCACCACGCCCCGGCGCAACAGCGCGATGCCGTCGCTGATCAACGCCATGATGTGCGGTTGAGGGGACAGCCTCCCCATCCGGAGATGATCCATCAGCTCTTCGATTTCGTGGCTCAGGTGGGAAATTTCGACGAGGCCGGCCATGCCGGCCATGCCCTTGAGCGAGTGCGCGCTCCGAAAGAGCGCATTCAACCGATCCGCCACGCGTTCCGGCGCCTGCCCGGCCTGCTCAAGCGTGACCAGGCCGGCGTCCATCTGCTCCAGCAACTCCTCGGCTTCCGGAAGGAACTCTTCGGATAACGGCCCGCTCATGAATGTTCCGTCATCAGGAGGGTGAGGAGGCGGGAGACAGCGAGGGCAGCAACTGGCAGACAGTGGTTTTCAACTGCTCGGGTTCAAAGGGTTTGCCCAGATAGGCGGACGCCCCCAACTGCATCCCCCGGCGGACATCGGCTTCCGACCGCTGGGTCGAGATGATGAGGATCGGCACGCGGTTATGGACGGGATGCTGCCTGACGAACCGGACGATTTCCAATCCCGTAATCTCCGGCAGATTGATATCAGTGATGATCAGATCGAAGCGCGAGCCCGGCAACGCCTTGAGCGCGTGGAACCCGTTGTCCACTTCCACAATGCGCAGGTCGCCCAGGCTCTGCAGCGTGGACACCACGAGCGCGCGCATGGCTCTGGAATCTTCGACCACCAGCACGGAGACGGCCACTTGTGGTGAACCCTCGGGGTGAACCATATAGTGTGAATATAGCACAGCATTTTGAAACGCGCTGGAGAGGTAAGAGCGGATCAGGGGGTAGTAGAGCAAGAGCGGATTAGAAGAGCAAAAGCGGATTAAGGGGTAGTAGAGCGAAGACGGATTATAGGGAAACGAATGTTTGTCCCCTTACCCCGCTTCTTTCCTTCTAATCCTTAATCCGCTTTTGCTTCACTAATCCGCATCTTCTCCCTTACCCCATTAATCCTTAATCCGCATTTAGCTCTATACGGTACTGCTCAATGGTGGGGTTGGCCAGGAGTTGATCGCACATTTTGGCCAGTTGTTGTCTGACGTCGGCCGACGGCGCCGGTTCCAGTTCGATCTCAAAATACTTCCCGGCCTTGACGCGTGAAACGCCGGCGAACCCGAGGCCGCTCAACGCCTGCTGGACCGTCGAACCCTGGGGGTCGAAAATACCCTCTTTCAACGACACATAGACGCGCGCTTTCATTTTCGTCCGGCCTTTCGTGTGGTTCGGGGTGAGGGGGCTTTGCGGGCCGTGGGGAAGAGGCGGGCGAACACCTCGTCCACATGGGCCAGAAAGGGTTTCACAGAAAAACAGTCGGCGATCTGGGAGGCGGACAGTCTCTTTTTCACCCGGTCGTCGCGCTCGACCAGCGCCTTGAACGTCTCGCCGCCGTCCCACGCCTTGGCCGCCAGGGATTGGATCAGGGTGTAGGCGTCATCCCGCGTCATCCCGTGCTGGACCAGTCGCAGCATCAATTGCTGCGAGAAGACCAGTCCGCCGGTCAGTTCAAGATTGGCCTTCATCCGGTCCGGATAGACGCGCAACGTGGAGAGGATCGACTCCAGCCTCGCCAGCATGTAATCCAGCAGGATCGTCGAATCGGGCAGGATGATCCGCTCGACCGAGGAGTGGCTGATGTCCCGCTCATGCCACAGGGCCACGTTCTCCAGCGCCGCCTGACTGTTCGCCCTGATCACGCGCGCCAGGCCGCACAGATTTTCCGAGCCGATCGGATTCCGTTTGTGCGGCATGCTGGACGACCCCCGCTGCCCCTCGGCGAAGAGCTCCTCGACCTCGCGGACTTCCGTCCGTTGCAGGTGACGGATCTCGGTCGCGATCTTTTCGATCGAGGCCGCGATCAGGGCCAGTGTCTGCAGATAGTCGGCATGGCGGTCGCGCTGGACAACCTGGTTGCTGATCGGCGCCGGCGTCAGCCCCAACCGCTCACAGACGGCCGCTTCGATGGCCGGCGACAGGTGGGCGTAGGTGCCCATCGAGCCGGAGAATTTGCCGACGCTGATGACCGCGCGGGCGCGGGCCAGCCGCTCCTGGTGGCGTGCGATCTCCTCATGCCAGATGGCGGCCTTCCAGCCGAACGTGATCGGTTCGCCGTGCACGCCGTGTGACCGCCCGACCATGGGCGTGCGCTGATGGCGCTGCGCCGTCCGGGCCAGGGTTGACCGGAGTGCGTTCAGCTTGGCCGCGATCAGATCGGCGGCTTCCTGCAATTGCAGCGCCAGCGCCGTGTCAAGGATGTCCGAGGAGGTCACACCATAATGCAGGTATTTGCCGGCCTCCCCGACCTGCTCGGCCACGGCCGAGACGAACGCGATGATGTCGTGTTTGACCGTCTGCTCGATGGCCGCGACCCGTTCGGCGGAGACGGAGGCCCTCTTGCGGATGGTATCGTAGGCGCGTGATGGAATCACGCCGCGCCCGGCGAGCACCGCGCACAATTCCATCTCGACGCGCAGCCAGAGCTGGTACCGGTGCTGATCGGTCCAGATCGCGCCCATTCCAGGCAGCGTGTATCGAGAAATCATGTGCCCATTACCCCTTAATCCGCCTTGCCCCTCTAATCCTTAATCCGTTTGTGCACTAGCCGTTGCCAGTCGCTTCGACTGCAATCGTTCTTCCGATTTGATGATTTTGTCGAGGATGCCGTTGATGAAGGCGCCGGACTCCTCGGAGCCGAACCGCTTGGCGATCTCAATTGCCTCGTTGATGGTGACTTTTGCCGGGATCTCGTCCAGATAGAGCAATTCAAACAAGGCGCATCGGAGGACGTTGCGATCAACCACCGCCATCCGGTCGACGCTCCAGTGATCGGCCACGCGTTGCAGGAGGGCATCCAGTTCCGGCAGATGATTCAGGACGCCCTGCACCAGCTGTTCGGCGAACGGCTGAGCTTCCGGCGTGATTTCAATCGGGGGAGGAAACGCCGTCACGGACGCCGGCGCCGTGGCCGGCGCATGCTCCTTGAGCACGTCATGCTGGAAGAGCCACTGCACCGCGCATTCCCGGGCCTGCCGCCGAAGTCCCATGGGTCACATTGAAGTCAGGGGGAGATGCTCAGCTCCCCCTGACAACCCCCATCGCCTTACGCATAGATGCCCTCAATGCTCGCCGTGGAATGATCTGTCTCACGCTTTTAAGCGTCTGAATAGCGTGGCCATTTCAATCGCGGCCAGCGCGGCATCCCGTCCGCGATCCAGCCGGCCGGCCCTGGAGCGTTCCAGCGCCTGTTCCAGCGTCTCCGCCGTCACAACCCCGAAGATGACCGGCACCCCGGTCTCCAACGCCACCTGGCTGATTCCCCGTGCCGCCGTCTCGCAGACCAGATCATAATGTGACGTCTCGCCGCGGACGACCGCGCCCAGGCAGATGACGGCTTCAAACCGGCGGGTCAAGGCAAGCCGTTTGGCCGTCAGGGGCAATTCCACGGCGCCTGGCACCCGGACGATCGTGAGGTGGCCGGGGTCGGCTCCCCGCTCCCGCAACGTCGCCAGCGCCCGTTCGAGCAGCCCATCGGTCACCGTCGCATTAAAGGCGCTGACAACCAGCGCGAAGTGGAATCCGCCGGCGTGCTGATCGCCCTGAATCACATGGGGATGATGGTCGGGATCGGTTGGCATTTATTATTTTAGGGGCTCGCGTCGCCCCCTCCATTTGCTGAGCGCATGGAGCCTCCCCCTCACGCTCGCCTTGCTCGCTGGGTAACCAGTTGCCAGTTGCGCGCACACGCTCGAACGGTCACACCTTGTCGAGCAGGTGGCCCAACTTCTG
>JACQCE010000069.1 GCA_016201765.1 Nitrospirota bacterium | reverse complement strand
GGGCGACGTTGCCGGCGCCGCCTCCGGAGGAGATCCAGCCGGCCGTTCCCCCCGCCCGACTGACCGCTGTGCTCCCCTTCGCCAACGAAACGAATACGGTCGACGCTCCGGAGATTCTCCGCACGTTCATGGCGGAGGAACTGGTCCGTCACGGCTTCACGCTGCAGCCGCTGAATGAGACTGGGATGCGATTGTGGGACCGGCTGCAGATTTCAGACGGGGGGCAATTGCCGGCGGCGGACCCGAAACAGATCGGCGACGCCCTGGAGGCCGGCGCCCTCTTCTACGGCGATATTCTGGAGTGGAAGAAGGTCACCACGGGGATTTATAATGTGGTCTCGATCAAGGCCCACTTTAAACTGGTCGATGCCGCCAGCGGCGCGGTGCGATGGGAGCTGACGCACGAGGTTCGAAAAAGAATCAATATGAACACGGGCAACAACATCGTGGCCGACATTCTGGCCGGCGCCATCGTGAATTTGTTCCTGAATCCCATGACCCCGTATGCCCATCAACTGGCCCGGGAGGTCGGCCGGCAATTGCCCGGCGCCCCAGGAGGGATCCCCCCTGCAGCAATTTTCCCAAGAGAGATCCCCCCCGGAGAAATCCCCCAAGGAGAAATTCAATGACACATCCCATGGCACAACAGTGGAGCATGTTCATCGGAGCCCTCGGCTTGTCACTCCTCACCGCCTGCGGCGGCACGATGGTCGCCGGCCCGGCGCCCAAGCAGACCGGCGTCGGGGCGGCTTCGGAGGGCCAGCCGCTGGCCTCGGGACGGATCGCCTTTACCGGACCCAAGCGGCGGGTGGCCGTCATCAAGTTCGATGACAAGACCGCCGGTCGCGGACGTTTAGGCACGGCGGCGTCGGACATTCTCACGACCGAGTTGAGCCGGTCGGGAGGCTTTATCGTCGTCAGCCGGGCCGATACCGGCAAAATCCTTGACGAGCAGGAATTCGGCCAAAGCGCCGCCGTGAACCCGGCGACGGCCGCCGCCAAGGGGAAAATCCTCGGGCTGAACGCCATCGTCACCGGCTCGATTTCCCAATTCGGGGTCAAAACGCTCGGGTCGGAGTTCATCGTCGGCAAGCAGAAACTCCAGCAGGCGACGGCGACGGTCGACATCCGCGTGGTGGACGCGGAAACCGGCCAGGTGCTCTTCGCCGACTCCGGCACCGGCATCTATGAGACGAAGACCACCGAGGTGCTGGGCATCGGCCAGTCGGCCGGCTATGATGAAACGATTGAAGGCAATGCGCTCCGCGCCGCGATCGCCCAGTTCATCGACAATCTGCTGCAGCAGATGACCAAGATCGAATGGACGGGCCGCGTCGCGGCCATTCAGGACGCCGATGTCATCATCAACGCCGGGCAGAAGACGGGCCTGAAGGTTGGCGACCGCCTCACCGGCTACACACTGGGCAAGGAGGTCATCGACCCCGCCACGGGGTTGTCAATGGGCCGGGCGAGGGGCGTGAAACGGGGCACGCTGGAGGTGACGGACTACTTCGGCGAGGACGGCTCCGTCGCCAAGGTGATCGACGGGGCGGGTTTTGAAAAGGGCGACATCGTGCGGTTGGCTCAGTGACATCGGGAAAGGGGCACATTATGCGGAACTTGCCATGGTTCGTCTTCGGCCTGCTGGCCGGCAGCCTCCTGCTGGTCTCAGCCTGCGGTTTTCCCACGCAAACAACATACGGGGTCGGCAACGACGGCGGCATTCGCACACTGGTCATCCCGGATGACGCGGAGGTGTTCGTCGACGGCGGGTCGATGGGGGCCGTCAGCCAGTACCGCGGCCACACCTTCATTCAGGTCAAGGGCGGCAAGCACGTGGTGGAAATCAAAAAGACCGGCTATCTCCCCTACCGGGAGGAAATCTTTGTCAGCGGCAACCTGACCACGATCACGGTGACGTTGAAAAAGGCGGATTAGTGAAGAAAGAGCGGATGAAGGGGTAATGAAGCAACTGCGGATTAAGGGAACAGCGGCGGCTCCTTACCCCCTAATCCGTCGTTGCTCCTCTAATCCTTAATCCGCTTTTGCCTCTCTAATCCGCCCTCACGGAGCGCCCTGCGGGCGCTCCGTAAACGGCACCACCTCGGCATCCTTGCCGTCATAGGTGGGAGTGAAGATGGCCAGCACCACCGTCGGTTCAGGCCCATCGTTCACATAGTAGTGTGCCATTCCCCGCGGAATAAAGAGCACATCGCCGTCCCTGGCGATGAGAATGCGGTCCTTCATGACGAGCCGTCCCCGGCCGCTCAACATGACGATCGTGGCGTCATGCTCCCGGTGGACATGCGGCTGCTCCCGGTCCCGAATCTGAACGAGAAACTGCGAGATGGCCGGCTGCTGCAGAAGCTGGACGCCCTTGATATTGTCATTCGGTCCGAGCGGATTGGCCCGGACGATCTCCTCCCAGCGCTGGGGCTGCGGCCCGATGTAGAGCACCCGGGCGGCCGATGAGGAGGCGGAAGGCGGCGCCATCGCCGCGCAGCCGGCCAGCGCCAATAGTCCGGCAACAACCACCCAGTAACAACCCAGCGCACCCGCTCTGCGGGTACCCGGCGAGCGTGAGGGGGAGGCTTGTCCCGAGGGCTTGACCCGAGGGGCTCCCAAGAAGGGGACAGATTTCAAATCTGTCCCCCGTTGGGAGGGGGCGACGCGAGCCCCTCCAATAACCGGGTTGACTTCCCCTCCCTGTTTGTCCAGAATGGCGATGAATTCCCTTTCAGACATGGCACCCTCCAGAGACACAATCACAACCACGCTTCTGCGCGACATTCTCCGAGCGGTCTCCCGATCGTTCTACCTCACCCTGCGGATCGCCCCGCCGGCCACCCGCCGGACGCTCGGCCTGGCGTATCTCTTCTGCCGGGCGGCCGACACGATCGCCGACACCGCCCTGCTGCCCCGGAACGACCGGCTGCCCCAGCTCGGCCGCTACCGCGAGCAATTCCTTCAACACGCCATTCAGTGGGACCAGCTCTTTTCGCTGGCGGCCGGATTACAGCCCGACGGCGGCAGCCCTGGCGAGCGGGCCCTGCTGAGCAGATTGAGCGACTGTTTTCACCTGTTGCTGGCCCTGCCGCAACCGGAACAACGGCTGGTCCGTTCCCTCGTCACCACGCTGACCAACGGCATGGCGATGGACCTGACCAGTTTTCCCGGCGACTCCGCCGCAACGGCCCGGGCGCTTCCCACGAACAAGGAAACGGATCAGTATTGCTACTTTGTCGCCGGCTGCGTGGGAGAATTCTGGACCCGGCTTCACCGTCTCCATATCCCCAGCATGGCCGCCGGACCGGAAGAGGAGCAATGCCGGCTGGCCGTCCGGTTCGGCAAGGGCCTTCAGATGACCAATCTGCTCAAGGACCTGGCCGTCGATCTGTCGCGGGGCCGCTGCTACATCCCGGCCGATGAACTGGCCGCCGCAGGGCTGTCCCCCGCCGATCTGACCCGGCGGGACATGCTGCCCCGGCTCCGCCCCATTCTCCGCCGGCTCATGCATCTGACGCTCGATCATCTGGACGAGGGATGGCGCTATATCGAAGGGTTGCCCGCACGCCCGGTTCGATTGCGGCTGGCCTGTCTGTGGCCGCAGTTGCTGGCGCTGAAAACACTCCACCTGATCGCGACGACCGACCGGCTGCTGGTGCCGGAGCCGCTGAAAATCAGCCGCGCCTCCGTCTACCGGACGATGGCCGTGACCACGCTCGGCATCCGGTCCCAACGGCTGTTGAACGTCTATCATGCGCGGCTGCGCCGGCGCCTGGTGGACGCGCTCAGCGCTTAAGCCAGCAACTGTTTCCGGATCTCCGCCATTAACTCGTCATAGTCAAGCTTATGATCCACCGAATGCACCAGTTTGCCGGCTTTATAGAAGTGGGTGGTCGGAAAGCTTTCGAAGAAATATTGCCGTTTGATGTTCCGGGTCGCCCCCGGCACGTGCACCTTGGCCTTGCCGAAGAGAATGCGATCACCCACTGACGCGGCGGCCTGGCGGACGACCGGGTCGTAGGCCTCGCAGTTGTCGCACGGCATCATGCTGAAAATAACCACTGATGCAGGCACGCTCAGGTAGTCAGCGTAATTGTCGTCGGTGACAATGGGAAGCTCGTCCATAGGTCCCAGTATTAGGTGCCGAAAAAGGGGACAGGCTACTTTTTCTTCATTCACATTTCACCGAGGTCGGTGAAAAAGTAGCCTGTCCCCTTTTTCATGATAAAACGCCGGGGGGGAGAACAACTCCTCCCCCCCTAACGGCATAACGGTTACTTCAACCCTTCAAGCGCCTTCAGGATATCGTTGTCATCCCGCGCCTGCAGGATCTCCTGCACCTTCACGTATTTCACGACACCCTGCTTGTCGACCACGACGGTGGCGCGCTTGGTGATGAACTTGTCGGCCAGATACATGCCGTATTTCGACGCGACCGAACCGCCCATGTCGCTGAGCAGGTTGTGCTTCAGATTCAACGCATCCTTCCACGCCTTGTGCGAGTAGACGCTGTCGATACTGATGCCCAGCACTTCCGCGCCGGCCTTCTGGAACTTGTCGAAATCCTGCGTCATGCACTTGTTCTCGTTCGTGCAGACGGGACTCCAGTCGAGCGGATAGAAAGCCAGGACGACGTTCTTCTTGCCCTGGAAGCTGCTGAGCTTCACTTCCTTCTGGTCCTGGTCCTTGAGTGTGAAATCCGGAGCCTTGTCGCCAACCCTGATCTCTGCCGTCATTTCCTCTTCCTCCTTGTGGCTGTCCTTGTGGATGATCCCGTTCGTTTTTTGGATGGTTTCAACAACCGGGCGACCGTGTCGCCGATCTGGGTCGGATTCTTGACGACCGCCACCCCGCCTTCGGTCAACGCCTTCATCTTGGCCGCCGCCGTCCCCCGCCCGCCCGAGACGATGGCGCCGGCGTGCCCCATCCGGCGCCCCGGCGGCGCGGTAATGCCGGCGATGAAGCCGACGACCGGCTTGGACATCGACGTCTTCACATACTCGGCGGCCAATTCTTCGTCCTCACCGCCGATCTCACCGATCATCACGACGGCCTCCGTCTTGCCGTCGCGCTCAAACAATTCCAGCACGTCCACAAAACTCAGTCCATGAACCGGATCGCCGCCGATCCCGATGCAGGTGCTCTCGCCCAATCCGAGCTGGGTCACCTGCCAGACCGCTTCATACGTCAGCGTCCCGCTGCGGGAGACGATCCCGACCGGCCCCTTGCGGTGAATGAAGCCGGGCATGATCCCGATCTTGCACTCCTCCGGTGTGATGATCCCCGGGCAGTTGGGGCCGATCAGCCGCGTCGGCCGCCCCTCGAGCGCGCGCTTGACGCGCACCATGTCGAAGATGGGGATCCCCTCGGTGATGCAGACGATCAATCCGACGCCGGCATCAGCCGCCTCCAGAATCGCATCGGCGGCAAATCGGGGCGGCACAAAGATCATCGACGTGTCGGCGCCCGTCTTTTCGACGGACTCCTGCACCGTGTCGAAGACCGGAATCCCCTCGGTCTGCGTCCCGCCCTTGCCGGGCGTCACGCCGGCGACCACCTGCGTACCGTAGTCGCGGCAGGCGGTGGCATGGAACGATCCTTCCTTGCCGGTGATGCCCTGGACCAGCAGCCGGGTCCGTTTGTTAACCAGAATGCTCATGCCGCTCGCGCTCCGCGCTCGCTCGCTGAAAAAGGGGACAGGCTACTTTTTAAATGTGCCTGACAAGATGTAGAAGGAAAAAGTAGCCTGTCCCCTTTTTCGCCCCCATCGCCGTACACTTTATACTCGTGGTTGTTCACGGTGCTTGCACCATCTTCACGATCTTCTGCGCGCCTTCCCACATGGTGGCGGCCACTTCCAATTTCAGCCCCGACTCCGCCAGCAACTGTCTTCCTTCGGCCGCATTGGTCCCTTCCAGCCGGACCACCAGGGGCACCTTCACTTCGATCTCCTTGGCCGCCGCCACGATGCCGCCGCCGATCCGCTCGCACCGGACGATGCCGCCAAAGATGTTGACGAAGACCCCCTTGACCTTCTTGTCGGACAGCAGAATCCTGAAGGCCTCCTTGACCGTTTCCTTTGTGGCGCCGCCGCCCACGTCAAGAAAATTGGCCGGTTCGCCGCCCGCCAGCTTGATCACGTCCATCGTGGCCATGGCCAGACCGGCCCCGTTGACCATGCAGCCGATCGTGCCGTCGAGCGTGACATAGTTCAAGTTAAACTTCGAGGCTTCCACTTCAAATGGCGATTCTTCATCCAAATCTCTCAAGGCTTGAATCTGCGCCCGATAGGGCACGGCGTTGTCGTCGAACGCCAGCTTGGCGTCCAACGCCATCAGCTCGCCGGTGGTGGTCACGATCAACGGGTTGATCTCGACTTGAGACGCGCCCTCCTGCTCCATCAGCCGGTAGAGGCCGGTCAGCATCCGGTGAAACGACCCGATCTGCTCCGGCGTCAGTCCCAGCTTGAACCCCAGCGACCTGGCATAGTAGGCCTGCAAGCCGGCGGCCGGATCAATCCGGCAACTGAAAATTTTTTCCGGGTGCTTGGCCGCGACCTCTTCGATCTCCATGCCGCCTTCGCGGCTCGCCACCACCACGGGACGGCCGACCGTCCGATCGATCAGCAGGCTCAAATACAACTCCCGACCGATCGACACCCCCTGCTCCACCAGCAGTTTCCTGACCACACGCCCCTGCGGGCCGGTCTGGTGCGTGACCAGGGCCCTGCCCAGCAGCGACCGGGCGATCGCGCCGACCTCATCGGCGCTTTTGGCCAATTTGACCCCGCCCGCCTTGCCGCGGCCGCCGGCGTGGATCTGCGCTTTGACCACGACGGGCCATGCGCCCGTTTCGGCGACCAGGGCCGTGGCTGCGGCCATCGCTTCGTCGGCCGTCTGCGCGAACCGCCCCTTGGGCACCGGGACACCGTAGTGGGCGAAGAGCTGCTTGGCCTGGAATTCATGCACGTTCATGCCGTGGCCTTCTCAACCTTTCTGACGTAGTCGGGAAACAGCATCGGCGAGATCAGATCGGACGTGATGCCGGCGTTCGCGCGCGCCGCTTCGAACGCCTTCAAGTGGCCGAGCGTGGTCGCGCCCCATTCCACCGACATGGCCATCGTGGCCGCGTGCTGGCCGGCGCGCCGGCCGAAGACGATAATGTCCAGGAGCGAGTTGCCCATCAGCCGGTTTCGTCCGTGCAGCCCGCCGGAGGCCTCGCCGGCCACCAGCAGATTCTTCACGGTCGCCTGTCCCTGCGGATCGACCTGCACCCCGCCGTTCTGGTAGTGCAGGGTCGGATAGACCAGCACCGGCTCTTTTCGAATATCAATGCCGTATCGGGAGAAGAGCCGCATCATGTTCGGGAAGCGCTTCTCGATCGTCCCTTCACCGTGCAACTCGTCGACCACCGGAATGTCGAGCCAGACGCCGGTGCGGCCGCCCGGTGTCGCCACGCCCCGCCCTTCCTGGCACTCCCGGATCACGGCGGAGGCCACCACGTCGCGCGTCTCCAGCTCGCTCACGAACCGGTCGCCGGGCGCATTGACCAGCTGCGCGCCGGCCGAGCGCAACGCCTCGGTCACGAGCAGGCCCGACATCGGCTCGGGATAGACGGAGCCGGTCGGATGGTATTGGAACGTGTCGATGTAGAGCAGTTTGGCGCCGAGCCGGTAGGCCAGGGCCAGGCCGTCGCCCGTGGCGCCGAAATGATTGCTGGTCGGGAAGCGCTGGATGTGCAGACGCCCGCTGCCGCCGGTGGCCAGAATGACGATCTTCGCCTGCACGACGATCCGGCGGTCACTGTCAAAATCTTTGAGCACGGCGCCGGTGCAGGCGCCGTCCGGCCCGCTGAGCAGCTCGATGGCGGGGGAAAATTCCAGCGTGCGGATCTTTTGATTGAGCACCTCATCCTTCAGCACCCGCATCAGTTCCAGGCCGGTGTAGTCGCGGCAGGCCAGCAACCGGGCGGTGCTCGTGCCGCCGCCGCTCCGCAGCTTGAGGTTGCCTTCTTCGTCCCGGTCGAACAGCACGCCCAGTTTCATCAGCCAGAGGACGGCCGACGGCCCCTCCTCGACCAGAATTTTGAGCAACGTGCGGTCGTTTTTAAAATGGCCGCCCTTGAGCGTGTCGGCAAAATGGCGGATCGGCGAATCATCGGGATTCACGGCGGCCTGCATGCCGCCCTCCGCCATGACGGTGTTGGCATCGCCCAGGCGCAGTTTGGTCGCAAGCAGCACGTTGGCCCCGGCCGCCTTGGCCTCCAGCGCCGCCGCGGCGCCAGCCCCCCCGCCTCCAATAATCAGGACATCGACCTTTTCATGTGGTGTCAGGGGGGTGTCAGCGTGCCTGGCATTCAGCGGTTCCGACAACGCGCTTCCGGCTTCGAGCAGCTCGGCCAGCTCTTTGACGGTCCGGTCGCCCGCATTGGGTCCGATCTTGAGTGTGCGGTAGGCGTCGGCGCGATAGTCGGGATGATGCGTGGAGAGCAGCGCCTTCCTCGCGTCATCGGCCAGCAACGCCGGTGTCTGCGCGAGACGGCCGGCCCGTTTGGCTTCCATCGCTGTCTTGGCGGCTTGTATGTCCATTCAAACGGGGGTAGGGGTGATCGATCGCGCAATCAGTGGCGGCCGGTTACTTCACAGCCGACGGCTTGGGGTAGTCCGTGCAATACTTGGCCAGCTCTTGATCGCCCATCTTCTGAAGTTTCGTCCATTCGGTGCCGTACGAACCGGCGTTGATTTCCGCGATGCGATCGGTCACCCGTTTAGGCGGCTTCAACTCGTGGACGCCGTGGGCCCGGCGGGCGTAGAGCGCGATCAGATTGGGCGCCATGTCGGCCGGGCAGCGGACGACGCAGAGGCCGCAACTGTTGCAGCTCATCGTCAATTCGGCCACCTGATCGAAGTTGCCGAAGACCGCGCACCAGACGCTGCCGCGGACGTCGATGCCCTGCGGGCAGACCCGGTTGCAGGCGTTGCAGTTGACGCAGCGCGCGGCCTCGGGATAGAGCTCGAACAGCGCCTCCTTCGGATCGGCCAGCTCGGCCATCTGATAGCTGGCGCGGGCGGGGGCGAAATGGGGGATCATGGAAAAGGACATGCCATCCTGCACCAGCGTCTGGCATCCCAGACCGTTTCTCAACTCGAAGTTGTCCTTGGTCCGGTAGACGATGCCGCAGGCGCCGCAGGTGCCGCCCAGACAGCCGACGCCGCGGATCAGCTCATGGCCGGAGTACCACATCGCCTGCAGCACGGTGATGCCGTGCGGCACGCGCTGCGGCTTGCCCATGATTTCCACCGAAACGAGGGAGGTGGTCGGTTTTTCTGTTGTGGTCTGGCTCATTTGCTCGGACTCTTAGTATGCCTCAGTAGCCAGTAGACAGTAGCCGGTAGGCAGGAAACCTGAAGATTATTCCCTGGCTACTGGACCCTGCCTACTGCCTACTGCCTACTGTCTACTATATTTCTCCTGTCTACTGCCTACCGTCTACTGCCTACTGTCTACGCCCTTTACTTCAACGGTGGAACATCACGCCTTTTCGGCGCCGCGTAATTGACCAGATAATCGAACAACCGGATCAGGCGGCTCCCCTGCTGCTTCTGATCGATCCAGTGGCCGATGAACCCGATCGTGCGGGCCAGCGTGAAAAAGCCGTTCAGGCTGTCGACCGGGAAGCCCAGATCGACCAGCACCGCCGCCATCGTCCCATCGACGTTCAGGATCAGATTTTCCTTCTTCCCCGTGGTGATCTTCTCGACCTGAAGGGCGAAGTCCAGGTGCGGGGTCGGGATGCCCAGGCTCTTCACGTAGCCGACCAGCTCCTTGACCCGCTTGTCGGGGTTCTTCACGCTCTTGACCCGGTGACCGATGCCCGGCACCGGCCCGACGTTCGCCTTCATGTATTCGAGAAACGCCTCGGGCGTCATCCGTTGCTTGACGGCGTACGAAAAGTATTTGCCCGCGTCGGTCACCGCGCCGCCGAACCGGGGGCCGATCATCAACAACCCGGCCGCGACCGACTGCGACAACGGAATGCCGGCCGACGATCCGATGATGGTCGCCAGCGCGCCGCTCACGCAGGGGCCGTGATCGGCCGAGAGCATGAGGATGCGTTTGACGATCTCCGCCTCCTGGGCCGACAGCAACCGCTTGTCCCAGAGCAGGCCGATCACGTGCGGAATGCCGTACCCCTTGTTGATCAGATCGGACGCCGCGTAGCCGACGTAGAGCGGCTCGTCGCCCCGGTCGTCGGTGATCGTGGTCTTGACCAGCGGCTCGACGAAGACGTCGCCTTCCTTGATCGCCTGGTCGACCGTCTTGGGCAGCTTGGGCAGGGCGGCCGCGTCCACGTCCTCCTGCGCCTTGATCACGCCCGCCCGCACCAATTCCTGATAGGTCTGCTGAATCGCCGGGCCGAGCTTGCCGAAGGTCTCCGGCACGATCGCGCCCGCCTTGCGCAACAGCTCCGCCTTCCGGCGGGCCGTGCCCTCGCCATGCGCCCCCTCCTTCGCGCCGGCGTGGCCGAACTTCATCCCCTTGGGCAGCACCTCGGCGCAGAAGCCGGAGACGACGGCGATGAGCTTGATCCGCCGCTTCTTCTGGCCGTACCATTCGGCCGCCCGCTCCTCCAGATCGCCGCCCATTTCCCCGACGATGACGACCGCCTTGGTCTGCTGGTCCTTCTCAAACAAGTCCAGATAGGTCGCATAATCGGAGCCGGGAAACCCGTCGCCGCCGATGCCGATCGCGGTCGTGATGCCGTCGGCAAACTGCGACGCCATCCAGATGATTTCATTCGACAGCCCGCCCGATTTGGTGACGACGCCGAACGAACCGGGCCGGTAGAGTTTGCTCAGCACCAGATTGTCGAACGAGCCGCCGATCACGCCCAGGCGGCACTCGCCGGCCGAGATGATGCCGATCGCCGACGGGCCGTTGAAGAGCTTCCCGCGCTCCTTCGCCGCCTTGGTCAGCAGCTTGGCGTCCTTCTCCGGCACGCCCTCGGTGATCATCGAGACGAGCTGGATCTTCTTGTCATTGAGCGCTTCCAACGCGGCCGCGTAGGCGCGGTCCGGCCCGACGTAGACCAGGCTGGTGTTGATCTCGGGATGCCTGGTCGTCGCCTCGGCGATCGTCTTGTAGACGGGCACCGAGATCAACTGGCTGCCGTAGGGCAGTTCGACCGTCTTGCCGGCATCCGGCGGAAACACGAAGGCGGAAACGATAAAGGGCTGCTTGATCAGATGACAGAATTCGGCCATGCGGCGGGCGGCGTTCTGCCCGGCCGGGCCGCCCTGGATGACGACGCGCGTCTCTTTGGTTGCGACGATGCTCATGACGCCCTCTTGCCCTGGATCGCCATGTCGATGATGTCCGTCAACGGCGTCCAGCGGTCATAGACGTGGATGTTGAACCCTTCCTTCTCCAGCGCCTGCATGGCGGCCAGCCCTTCCTTCTCGTACGGGCCGCCCCGGCGCACCCAGATCTCCACCCCTTCCAGCTTGCCCTCGCTCTTGGCCCGCCGGAAGCCGCCGATGATGCCGGCGAAGGTTTTCTTCACATTGGTGAAATTGGCGATGGCGCCGCCGACGATGATCCGCTTGATCCCCGGCAGGGAGCAGACCTTGTCGGTCAACGCTTCGACCGCCCAGTCCGGCGGATCGCCGGAATATTCCGAATAATTGGCCAGCTTGCCGCCCAGCGCCACGACGGCGTCGGCGTAATAGACGCTCGCCCCGCCGCCGGCGGGCAACAGAGCCGTGTCGCCGCCGGGGATCTCGATGAATTTCACCGAACCCTTGATCCGGCTGTCGATCTCCATGATCGCCCGCTCGTCGTTGCTGTAAGGCCGGCCGAACTCGGAGGCAAAGGTGAAATTCCAGTCCGGATGGCGGAAGCGCGCGTCGCCGTCGACCATGATCACCGCGTCCAGCGCAACCAGTTGCCGGTCGCTCGCGCGCCAGGTCAGCGGATTGATTTCCAGATACTGGCCGTCCTCCTGGTCGTAGCACTCGTATAATTTGCCCAGAAACTCGGCCACCGGATCGACCATTTCGGAGGGAAACCCGGCCGACTTGGCCAGTTTCTTGAGCGCGGCGGGTTCCGGCGGGCTCCCGACGCTCACAAACAACCGCTGAATCTTCTCCCACTGGGATTCAATCTCGATGCCGCCGACGGCGGCCGTCAGAATCTCGGCCCCGTCCCGGACCGACTTCACGGCGACGTAGTATTCCTTTTCGTGCTGGACCATTTCGGAGATGATCACCTGCCCGACGGTCATGCCGCCGACCGTCTTGCCCAGCATCTCCTTGGCGGCCTTCTCGGCGCCGGCCAGATCCAGCCCCACCTTGACCAGTCCAAGCTTCATGCGGGAGCCGATCGCCTCGTGCGCCTTGACCACGAGTTTCTGGTCGCGCAGCCAGGCGTTGACGTTGGCGAGATGGGAAAATTGATCGGGCGAGGTGATGACGACGTGGCGGGGCACTTCCATGCCCCACTTCTTCAAAAGATCCATCCCCGGGCCTTCAAGCACTTTCGCCACAGCGGCTCCTTTCAGATCCGTGTCAGAGACGTTCGAGTCAGAACAGCGGAAATTTGTCCGAATGACTGAAGCGTGAAGGGGCGTTCCCGAGGCCCGCCTCCCCGTCCGTTCGATGCGACTCGTTCAGAAGGGAGAACGATTCAACGGCCTTGCGCCGCCCGGCCACCGCCTAGCTGCGGACGCCTGCCCACCCCAAGTTCGGATCAAGCGCCTTGTCCGGATGGATCTTCTTCGCTTTATCGAAGAGCGCTTCCTTCGCTTCCGGATGTTTGGGATCTGGCACACAGCAGTCAGGCACGGGGCAGACCGCCGCGCATTGGGGCTGGTCAAAATGACCGACGCACTCCGTGCACCGGTCGGCCGAGATGATATAGACATCTTTGCCATTATTTTCAGAGACATAAAGACCCTTGCCCTCAGCTTCGGCCCGGTTCTCGAAAATGGCTTCATTGGGGCATTCGGGAAGACAGGCCCCGCAGTTAATGCATTCACCCGTGATCAAGAGAGACATGCGACTCCTCCTCTACAGACCGATCGAAAAACTCGATGAATTGTCTCCGCCCCGTGGCGTTTACCGACGATCGACACACTCGAATTCGCCGGGTTTTTCCCGTCTGGAAGGGTCATTATACCGTGGCATTCCCTGCGATTGTCAAGGGAAAATCGATGATTCATACGCATCACCCGTCACTCCGCTCCCCGGGCGGCGGGTAGTGGGTCAGTTTCACCGTGACCTGTCTCAAAAATAGGGACACGTCCCAATTTCCTCATGCGGCGCGCGGCGATCAACGAAATTGGGACGTGTCCCCATTTTTGCCACGGGTGAATCCATGAAACTGACCCACTACCGGGCGGCGATTGTTCTTGCGCTCGACCGGGAGGGTATATTAAGCTTCCATCTCACCTTCCTTCGAGGCGGTCCCGATGGAGTTGGAACAGGTTCAACGGCGGCTGGCCGCCCTCCAATGCCCAATTTGTCACAAATCGGACTTTGCCGTCCATCCCCGCGCCGAGCAGGGCTTTGCCGAAGCGCTGCATACGGTCCGATGCCTCGGCTGCAACTATACGTTCAAGTTGAGCATTCCCACCCGCCCGGTCAGCCAGACCGACCCGGATACGGCAAACTGGCTGGCGGGGCTGCCCTGCCCCCTCTGCGAGGAGGTGGGAGTCCGTCTCGAGTTCCGCTGCACGCCCTACGTCCGTGAGAGCGTGCTCTTCGTCACCTGCACCTCCTGCCATCACCCCTTCACCGAAAAAGCCCCCATGGAAGCGTACGAATAATCGTGAGTCATTCGGTCAATCAGGGGGGCACTCCGACCCCCATTCTTGCCATCAGCGTGAAAATGTGTTAGAAAATGGGGCCATGTTACCAGAGACGCAGCGAACATTAGCCCAGGTCAGCGCCACGCTGGACGAGTTGAACAACGCGTTGCAGCAGGAATTGTCGGCCCTGGAGCAAAGCGGCGCCCCCGCGTCCAAGATCGAGCAGGTCCGGGCCGGGGCAAAAGCGATCAAAGACTGCGGCAACATGCTGCTGGTCTGGTCCGATTATATCGCCCGGGGCGATATCGGCCATGACCACGGCGACGATTCGCTCGAGTCCATTGAATCACGGCCGGATCGGTTCCCCCGATAACAAACCGGGCAGGAGAGGGCGGAGGACGAATGGGAGCGGAAATTACCCTGGCGCAGGCGCGTGAGTTGATCGAGATCGTCATCGGTCCCGATGAGATTGCGGCCAAAGTCCCCGAGCTGAAATTTGCCGATGCGAAATCCTTGCTGGACAAGAACAAGTGCCCCCGCGTCCCGGCACTCCCCTCCAGGGAAAAACTCCTCAAAGCCAAGGAGCAGAAGAAAGCGTTGATCTTCCGCTTGGGCCGCGACGGCGCCGGGAAGGAGATCACGCTGGCGTCGCTGAAGGAAGCCTTCGGCCCGCTCATCTATTCCACCTGGTATTTAAAGCCGCTGCAGCCCTTTGCATCCGAACCGGTGGTCACCGGTTGGGCCCTGGTCGATCTGGACATCCTCCCCGGCTCGACCGATCGCACCTACGATGAGCAGCAGGCCTACGTCAAGGATCAGGAGTGCCGGCTCAAACACCCGGCCGCCGACGCGTATGATCTGCTGGTGGCGTACAAGGTCACGGGCAAATTTTTCCGCGGCGCGCCGCTCAACGCCCGGACCGGCGTGAGCCACCATGAAGAACCGATCAAGGTGAGCGATTTTGACAAGTCCGGGTTGTGCATCTCGACCGGCTGGGGCAAATCGGTCAAACACGCCGAAATCGGCGCGGCCACTGAACTGATTTGACGTCGCCGATCGTGTGGGGGTAAGGCCTGCGCCCCGGCGATCCACCCCGCCCCTACCGGATAATCTGGAAGGGGTGCCAGCCCACGGTCAACCACATCACGGCAAACCCGATCACGTAGGCCGCCGTCACATGCCACCCTTCTTTCAACCACCGCAGGGTGTTTTTCGCCTCAGGAAAGCTGTTGGTGATCGCCACCCCGGCCGATGACCCGAACCAGATCATCGACCCGCCGTAGCCGACGGTATAGGCCAGCATCCCCCAGTCATAGCCATTCTGATAGATCGCCAACGCCGTCAGCGGGATGTTGTCGAAGACCGCGCTGACGAAGCCCAGCATGAAGGCCGTGTGCCACGAGGGCGCCGGCAGCGACTCAACCGGCATCAGGCTGGCACTCAACACCAGCGACAGGAGAAAGAGACTCCCCTTCCAGGCTTTGGCCAGTTCATCCCACGGCGTGGAGCACAGAAACGCGCCCAGCAAAATCCCGCCCCAGACGCCGACCGCCGGAAAATCCAGCAGCATATTCGCGGCGATGGCGCCGCCGATGATCAAGCCGACCACGAGCAGCCTCGTCCGATCAATCGTCAGATGCTTCGAGGCCTCCTTCCGGATCGGATGCACGGCCTGCTGCGCCCGGCCGGCCACGATCCCGGACACCACGACGGCCACCGTCGATGGGACGAACCCCATCGCCACGCAGAGCGCCGGCACACCCGCGATCCACATCATCGTCGTGGTCGTGTCGCCGATCACCGACCCCGCGCCGCCGGCATTGCTCGCCGCCACGATGGCCGCCAGATAGCCGACGCTGACATGCCCCCGGTAGACCTGCCGGGCCATGACGCCGCCGATCATGGCGGCCGCGATGTTGTCCAGAAAAGTCGAGAGCACCGCGATCACCGCCAGCAGGGCGAAGCCGCCGGTCCAGTCGTCCGGCAGCCATTTCGGCAGCCATTCCGGCACCCGAGACTCTTCAAAATGCTTGGCCAGAATGGCGAACCCCAACAGGAGCCCAAAGAGATTCAGCAACAGATGCCATTCATGGGCCAGATGGGCCGTCAAGGACAGCTCCTGGAAGAAGAGCTTGTAGGCCAGAATCACGCCCAGACCTCCGACCGCCACCTCGAAGTTCCGGTGATGGAAGATCGCCACGCCCAGCAGCGTGAGGCCGAACATCACGAACTCGATGGGAATGTTGAAGAGGTTCACGGGGATTGGTAGTGGGTCAATTGCACCGCAACCGGCTCAAAAATAGGGACACGTCCCAATTTCCTCGTGCGACGCACGGCACCGCAACGAAATTGGGACGTGTCCCCATTTTTGCCATGGTGGAATCCATCAAACTGACCCACTACCCGCGGATTTGTTGACAGACTTCCTGACGCTATGATAGCCTATCGCGCTCACCAGGAGGGGCGAATGGAACCAAAGATCGCGGCTGGCGCGTTATACCGGGAGACGGACAAACAGGTGAAATTTCCCCGGATCATCCGGGTCAAGAAACTTGCTGAAATAGGCCCGCTCACCTATGTCTATTTCATGGCGGAAAATCAGGCCGCCCAAGCCATCCATCCGAACGGCGGCTTTCTTCCCATCGACAACTTCCTGCGTGTCTGGGAGCCGGTCAAGTAATCGGTACTAGAATCGTCCATCACTTCTCACTCCGCTCAAGAGCAAGGCACTGAAATCGGGCTTTACTCCTCGCTCCGCTTGGAGTAAACCGGCGTTAGATATTCTGATAGAAATGCGCCAGTTTAGACTTGTCGTCCGCTGACATCTCGTCAGCCTTTTTCCCGCCGTTCCCCTTCGCCCCCGCGCCGACCGGCACCTGCGTCGGCGACACCTTCTTCAGGCCGCCGAGGACCGTCTCGACGATCAGTTCCACCGGCATCGACATGCCGCCGAAGACCCTGGGGCCGCCGATGATCAGCGGGGTCGGGTTCAGCTCGCCGTAGAGCGCCGACTTGACCTCCTTGGCCAGCCAGCCCACGTAGTTGTACTCGGGGATGACGATCAGCTTGGCCTTGGCACAGGCCTGCTGGAGTTCACGCGTGGGAAACGGACGGAGCGACCGGATTTTCACAATCCCGGCCCGGATCCCCTGCTCGGCCAGCAACCGCACGGCTTCGCGGGATTGGGCGGCGGCCGATCCCGACGCCACCAGCAACACCTCGGCGTCCGTGTCCTGCGCCTCCAGCAATCCGCCCATGTAGTAGTTGATGTACTTCTTGGCCCGTTCCGTGGCGCCCCAGACCTCCTGCTGCCACACATTATGGATGTTGTAGGCCATGAAGTTGCTCTTCTGCACCGGCGCGTCACGCGACAGACGCGCGGGCGGATTCTCGGCATCGAGCACCGGCACGGCGCCGTGATAGGCCTGCCGCGGCGGGATCTTGATGTCCTTGGGCGGCATCCAGACGTAGCCGCGGGCGTGCGTCACGAAAAAGCCGTCATAGGCGATGCCGACGGGCAGCGTGACGTCATTCGCCTCGCCGATCAGAAATCCTTTGAGAATGAAATCGAACACATCCTGCTGATTCTCGGCGTGAAAGAGGATCATGCCGCAATTGAGCAGATAGGTGATTTCGATGTTGTCGGGCTGAATCGCCAACGGCGCGTTGACCACCCGGCAGGTGAAGATCGCCACCAGCGGCAGCCGGTGTCCCGGCCAGGAGGCGATCGGCTCGATCCCGCGCAGCGTACCCGGACCGGCCGTGGCGGTAAAACAGCGCACGCCCGCGCGCGAGGCCCCGGCCATCGTCGACATCACGCCGTTTTCTTCCTCACCCCGGTAATATTCCTTGACGTAGCCTTCGCCGTAGAGCACGCCGATCAACTGCATCGTTTCGCTTTGCGGCGTGATGGGATAGGCGATCGAAAAATCGACATTGGCTCGGCGAACGGCTTCCTTGCCCGCCTCGCTCCCCGTGATGAAGACGCGCTCTCGCGGCGCCTCAAAGAAGAAATATTCGGGAGTGACGACCCGTTGCTTTTTCGCCTCGGCGTGGGGATCCTTGCCGGCCTCCACTTTGACGGGCGCGGCCGTGCTGATCACATCGCCCTGCGGATTGGTCTTCTGTTCGGGTTCCTGCTCACTCATGATAAGGCTCCTTCCTACTGCGCCGTTCGGTTCAGATCGCGCCTTCCGGCCGGCCCAACTCGGGTGGAACCCCGACGGCCTTGGCCATGGCAAAATTTTTCCCCGTGCGGGCCGACTCCACGATCCTGGCCCATTCTTCCGGCGTGTGCACGACGATCTTCTTGTGATCCACCGGCCCGAATCCGCCGGTCGGCGCCGCCGTCGGGGCGGGAATGCCCATCTTCTCCCGCACCCGCTTGATCACGCCGGCCAGCTTCCAGAGCTTGGCCGCGTCGCAGTCGCGCACCGTCAGCATGGCGTCCTCGTGCCCCTGCTCGGCGCACAGGGCGACCGTGCAGCAGTTGGTGCCGGCCCGGATCATTTTCAACGTCAGGTTGGCGTAATGGCAATGCACGCCGACGAAGACGCAGATGCCCTCCTTGTTATGCCAGATCGTCAGATTGGGGTGATTGGGATTGATCATTTCCTCCGGATCCACCTTCGGATAGCGGGGGCGGTAATCCGCCATGGGAATGATCATCAAATCAGGAATCTCCGCCGCGATGCCGATCACGGCCCGCGCCTTTTCGATCGCGTGCTCGTTCCACGCCCAGATCACCAGCGGCCCCGGGTGCAACGTCGGATTCGGGTCGGTCAGCAGCCGGCGGGCGATCTCTTCCATCGCCACGTCTTCCGTCACCAGTTCGCCGTAGAGGAGCCCTCCCCCGGCATCGGGCAATGTCACCCCCATGGACGCGGCGGCGGGAATCACGTAGCCTTCCGGACCCGGCATCACTTTATAGGGTTGGTCGTGTTCGTAGAGATATTCTTTTTTCAGATACATGAGCGGGATCCTTACTTGCCGACCAGTTCGGCGTGCGGCAGATTGATCTTGGAATCCTTCAGCAGATTCGACGACTCATAGTGCATATCGAGCGCGGTCCGCAACTGCTCTTTCGGCAGCTGGTCGATCATCACCATCTTGATGGCGTGGTGCTTGGCCAGCGTGTCACACACCCACACGCACTGCATGCAGCCCTTGCACCGGTCGACCGAGACGAACGCCGTGTTCCGGATCTTGTCATACTGAATCGTGTTGGCTTCGGGACAATACTGTGTGCACAACGTGCACTTCGTTTTTCCGCAAATTTCCGAATCGATGTTGGCGACGAGATACATGTTCCCCCCTTTAGGCCGCGGCCGACGCCGGCGAGGTCAGTTTGCCCATGACCCACCCCTTCGCCATCGCGTAATCCCACCCGGCTTTAACCGTGGCCATATTCTTGGCCAGCAGTTCCTGCTTGTGCTTGAACTTTCGCTCCACCACCGAGTCGAGCGCGGCCGTGCCGCCCGACACGACAAACCCCTTGCCCAAAAACCGCTCCTTGACCGCCTTCTCCAGCGCGTCCAGATTGGTCAATTGGGTGATGGCCGAAATCGCGCCGACGATCGCCATGTTGGTGGACAGATCGGTTCCGGCCGTCTCGATGGCCAGCAGCGTGGCCGGAAAGGTGTAGGTCTTCACCCCGATCCGGTCCAGCTCCTTCTGCTCGTCCGGCGGCAGGGGAATCGGATCGCGGCTGTTCACCAGGATGATGCCGTTTTCCTTGATGCCGTAATGGAAGGGATTGGTGTAGGACTTGCCGTGGGTGATGACCTGCGGGTGGAAGACGGTGATGATGTGCGGGAACATGATCTCCCCGATCTCATAGATCGGATCGTCGGAGATCCGCACATAGCTTTCCACCGGCGCCATCCGTTTTTCCGAGCCGTAGAAGGGCACGATCGTGCTTTCGCCCCCGGCATTGATCACGGCGGTCGACAGAATGTGGGAGGCCGTCACCACACCCTGGCCGCCGACGCCTGCCATGCGGACGTTGAATTTCATGCCTTCACCTCGCCCGGGATCTCCTTCTTCTTATACTCGGAGTAGCCCCACTTGTCGGCCAGGTACTGCTTGGCCTCATCGGTGATGTATTCCTGGAACTGATAGCGGTCCTTCTCGACGTTGTTGGCGTCTTCCATCACCTTGTCGGTCGGAATGGCGTATTCGATGTTGCAGGAAGTATAGGCCTGGATGTAGGTCGGGCCCACTTCCCGCGCGATGAGCACGGCCTTCTTGATCACGCTCTCCACGCGCCGCGGATTGTTGGGCACCACCGTCGCCACGTAGACGCAGCCGGCCGTTTTGGCCAACTGCGGCATGTCGATCTTGTCGAACTTCTTGCCCAACGGCGCCATCTTCAGCACCGCGCCCCGCGTGGTCATGCCGCTTTCCTGACCGCCGGTGTTGCCATAGACCTCGTTGTCCAGCATGATCGTGGTGAACTTCTCCCGGCGGAACCAGGAGTGCATCATCATCGAGAAGCCGATGTCGGCCAGGCCGCCGTCGCCGGCCATCACCACCACGTCCTTGTACTTGTCCGGAAACCGCGTCATCAAGCCCCGCTTCAACCCGCTGGCCACCGCGTTGGTGTCGCCATAGTTGCCGTACACGAAGGGAATCATGGCCTGGGAAATCGCCAGCCGACCGCAGCCGGCGGTGCCGACCGTGATGGTGTCTTCAGGATTCGGGAAGGCGATAATCGCCAGCCGGATGAACAGGGTCATCGCGCAGCCGGCGCACATGGGATGCTCTTCCAGCGCCTCTTTGAAGGTCCCCACCTGGGAGACCGAGACCTTCTTGCCGAAGGGGCCGTGCTCGACAAAATCACGGTATTCCTTGGCGATATACTTCTCGAAACCCGGTGACACTTTCACATAATCCAGACTCATTGGGATACCTCCTTCAGAGCGTCAACTTTCTGAGTGTTTATAGTCAGTTACGTCTGATACAGTAATACCGAATGACGCATGCTTTAGCAGTAACGACCACTATAGCTGACGGTTTTACAGTTTGTCAATTGGAAAAGTGGGCGGAAATAGTGAGGAATCAGGCACCCCGGTAAGCGCCGCCGGCCAGTCAGACTCATACCGGCCGGAGCGGATATCCTCGATCCGCCTGGTCAGTTGCGCCGGCACCTCCAGCGTCCGGCCCACCGCCCGGTGGGCAAAAAGCCCGACCCGCTGCGGCGCGATGCCGACGTCGCAGACCGTGGCGCACAGCCCGCACATGATGCAGGTGGTATAGCGCTCCGCGGCGTCACGAAAATCGCCCGCCGTTGACCGGCGGACCATGGCGCGGGCATCGATCTGCTG